>JBFMCV010000009.1 GCA_040754335.1 Thermodesulfobacteriota bacterium
ATGCTCATTATAGGAGCTGCAATGAGAAAACTGGTTCATATAATTTACGGCGTGCTTAAAAACAAGGTACCTTTCGATCCAAATTACTCTCTCAAATCCTCTTGACTTCCAAGACGGTATCTGAACTTGTTTCAGAGAAGGGTTTATATACCCGGCACATTGCTAATTAGTCCAAAACAAGGCCCGTGTGTCCCTCATTTCGCAAGCTCCACCATCAATATCTCGTTCACGAGCTTCGGGTTAGCCTTCCCCTGGGTCGCCTTCATCACCTTGCCGACGAAGAAGCCGATGAGCTTCTCGTCCCCGGCTTTGTATCTGGAGATTTCCCCCGGGTGGTTCTTCAGTATATCCGCGATTATGCCTTCGAGCGCGCCCCTGTCGGATATCTGCTTTATGCCCTTTTCCTCGACGATCTCCTTCGCAGTCTTCCCCGTCGAAACCATTTCCTGAAAAACGTCCTTGGCGATCTTTCCGCTTATAGTCCCGTCGTCGATGAGCTTGAGGAGTTCCGCGAGGTTCTTCGGGCTGAGGGGCATTTCCCCGGCGCCTTCCTCCTCCTTCATCTCCCTCATGACCTCGGTCATTATCCAGTTGCTCACGGCCTTGGGGTTGTTGTAGTGCGAGAGGCACTCCTCGAAGTAGTCGGCGATCTCCTTCGACGCCGTAAGGACGGTTGCGTCGTACTCCGGGAGCTTGTATACGTCTATGAATCTCCTGAGTCTCTGATCGGGCAGTTCGGGGAGCGACGCTTTAAGTTCCTCGATCTTCTCCTTCTCTATCACAACGGGCAGGAGGTCCGGGTCGGGGAAGTACCTGTAATCGTGCGCTTCCTCCTTAGTCCTCATCGAAAAGGTCACGCCCCTCTCGGCGTCGAAGAGCCTCGTCTCCTGCACTATATTGCCGCCCCCTTCGATGACCGACACCTGTCTCCTTATCTCGTACTCTATCGCTTTCTGTATGAACTTGAACGAGTTCACGTTCTTTATCTCTACCTTCGTGCCGAGCGTTTTGCTCCCCCTGGGACGGACGGACACGTTTGCGTCGCACCTGAGGCTCCCCTCCTCCATGTTGCCGTCGCATACACCTATATACATCAGTATCGTGCGCAGCTTCTTCAAATATAGCGCCGCTTCCTCGGCGCTCGCTATGTCGGGCTCGCTCACTATCTCGACCAGCGGGACGCCCGCGCGGTTGAGGTCGACGTAGCTCGCCCCGCCCGCGTTTTCGTGGACGAGCTTCCCCGCGTCCTCCTCCATGTGTATCCTCGTTATCCTTATTTTTTTGGATGAGCCGTCAGCGCCTATCTCGAGCCATCCGTTCGTCGAAAAGGGCTCCTCATACTGCGAGATCTGGTAGCCCTTCGGGAGATCCGGGTAGAAATAGTTTTTCCGGGCGAACCGGGAGCGGCCGTGTATCTCGCAGTTGAGCGCGAGGGCGGCTTTTACAGCGTACTCGAGGGCCTTCCCGTTAAGCACCGGAAGCACGCCCGGCATGCCGAGGCATATGGGGTTCACCTGCGAGTTGGGCGGCGCGCCGAACTCCGTCGCGGCCGGGGAGAATATTTTCGACTTTGTCTTGAGGTGCGCGTGCACCTCGAGCCCTATGACCGGTTCAAATTCCATTTCGTCTGGTCTCCTTACAGTTAAGTTAATGGTGATTGATAAGAGGGAATTGTCAAGGAATACTAAAGCCATGCCGGAAAGGAATGTCCTGGTAATATCACCGCACCCCGACGATCTGGAGATAGGAATGGGCGGCACCGCCGCCAAGCTTATCGAGAGCGGCGTCAAGGTGGTCTCCCTCGTCGTAACAGACGGCAGGAGGAGCACGACCGTTTACGGCCTCAGTGAGGACGAGGTAGCCGAGCTTAGGGAGTCCGAGGTCAGGGAAGCCGTCGGAATCCTGGGCGTCCAGTATCTGATACTCCTCAGGCTCAGGGACTTGAAAAGCGAGGAGAACAGGAAACAATACGCATCCGAGCTGAAGGGGGTGCTTAACAGGTTCAGGCCCGAAGAGATATTCATGCCCCATCCGGAGATAGACAAGCACCCGACACACGTGGCCGTCGCTTCAATAGCGCTCGATGTTATAAAGGGTATGCCGGCTGACGAAATGCCTGTCAGGCCCCGGGTCTGGAGCTACGAGGTATGGACCCCATTCCCGTCTTACGACAGGATAGAGGACATATCCCTCCAGATGCACGTGAAAACGGCCGCGATCGACGCCCACAGGAGCCAGATCGAATACAAGGATTACACGGACGGCATGAGGGGCCTCAACAGGTATAGAGCGGTCTTCAACGAGACATCAGGGATCACCGTCATGCAGTACGCCGAGGTCTTCATCGAGCTCGGCAAGGTCAGGGATGGTGGCGATTAATCTGTCATTTCGAGCCGCAGGCGAGAAATCTAACTTTTGTCTTTGCATTTAATTTCCTCCGCCTGTCCTGAACTTGTTTCAGGATCTCGTTTTTTTCTTTTCTGTCATTCCCGACACCGATCGGGAATCTCGTTTTTTCTTTTTATTTCCTTCCTCCTAAGAAGGGGGAAGGTCAGGATGGGGGTGTCACCATTCATTCATATATCAAAATAAACCCGTTCGTCCTGAGCCCGTCGAAGGATTGAACGGGTGATACACCAGTATGTCCGCAGCGCTGCCGTCTCCCCCCTACGCATACCCCTTCCGGTTGCGTCGAATGGAGCGGACTACCAGCACGGCGAGGGTGATAACCGTGAGCGGTATGACGAACCAAACCATAGCGTATGCAAAGGTCCTTTCGAAATGATGGTCGGTCGAATCGAGCACAATGTAAGCCGTATAGGCCGCGTAGTATAGGAGGAACAGTTTACCCTCCCATCTGGCGATAACGTTCCCCGTGAAGAATATCGGAAGACACGCGATCGCGACCGCCGTCATTACCGGTATGTCGAACCTGAGTGCCGACTCCGATACGGGGATACCGTCGGGGGCCGCGATGCCCGATATTCCGAGCACTGCGAGTATATTGAATATGTTGCTCCCGACGACGTTTCCGACCGCAATGTCCCGCTCCCCGCGGATACTCGCTATTATTGATGTAGCTACCTCCGGCAGGGACGTCCCGGCTGCTATGATCGTGAGCCCGATGATGAGCTCGCTCAATCCGAGGTGAGACGCGATCAGTACCGCTCCGTTCACGAGCCACCGCGAGCCCAGCACGAGCATGCCGAGACCCCCGGCCACGAGCGCCAGGTCTACGATGAGAGTCTTTTTTCCGCGTACTGCGTATTCTTTCGTGAACTCGTCGGAAGTCTTGTCATTTTCTTTCCTGCTCTGCCAAATTAAAAATGCTGTATATGCAACTATACCTGCCGTAAACAGGACGCCGTCCGTCCGGCTGATGCTCCCGTCGAGACCGAGAATGAGCACGAGGACTGAGCAGAGGATCATGATTGGTACGTCGAGCCTTATGATCTGCCGGGATACCGCGAGAGGCACAATGACCGCGGATATGCCCAGTATGAAGAGGACGTTGAATATATTGCTTCCGACTACGTTCCCGAGGCTTATATCGGTCTTGCCGCTCACGCTTGCGATTACGCTCACGGCGAGCTCGGGCGAGCTCGTCCCGAACGCGACCACAGTGAGGCCGACCACGAGCGGCGAGATGCCGATTGACGAAGCGAGCCTCGACGCACCCCTTACAAGCGCCTCCGCTCCCGCGACGAGAATGATCAGTCCCAGCGCGAATAATACAAGCGTCATACGGGTATCCTGCCTGTCCTCAGGCTCCAGAGGAGCATGTCGAGTTCGTCGAGCCCTGTTCCGAGCTCGGCTGCCAAAGATTTCATCCTGCTTTCGATCTCCTTGTATCTCTTTCCGGTCGACGGCGGCTTGGGGGAATCTAGTATACCCAAATCGTAGAGCGATTTGAGGACATTTTTATCCAGTATGGCGTAGCCGCTGAACCCGATGTTTCTGAGGAAGTGGCTAGCCTGCGTGTAGCCTATGCCTTTAATGTCCCTGTTCAGCGCGAAGAAGTCCCTCCTTTCCTCCGGGCCCGGGAACGAATCGACGAGCTCCCTGAGCTTGAAGCCGTACTCTTTTTTCAGGTACTCACGCGTGTGGACTATGTAATACGCTTTTTCGGGGTACTTATGGATACCTTTCAGTCTGCTTTCGGACTCCTCTGCGGAGCCTTCGAGAAGAATATCCTTTATCGCTTCGAGCGATTTGAGGCCGACCTTCGGTCCAACGGCGGACGTCAGTATGCAGTACGCGAGCTCTTCGAAAATCTTCCTGTCGTCGGCGCTCTCCCGTATCTTCCTGAACTCCGCGAGCTGCGCCTCTATCATATCCTTCCTGCGGGAGTATACGGCCCTTAATTCTTCGAGAGCGCTCTGTCTTCCCATCGGATTTATTCTATCATGTATTTGCCCGCGGCAGTGCGGACAGTCCGGAATAGATCAACTGAGCTTTAACGGAATGACCTGCGAAGTGACCCATACGGCGGCCAGGAGGAAGCAGACTGAGATCAGGAATACGCCCAGCTTTTTCATGAACGATACCCTGGACTCTTTATGTCCTTCCTCCATATTCATACTCGGCATTTCGGTCATGCCGGTCATTCCCTGTTTGCCCGATACGGCCGACATCATCCCGTGCTTGAGCCCGCTCCCGACGAGCCAGGAATTCACCGGATAAGCCGCTATCGCCCCCGCTATAGTCGCGAGCGACGAGATACCCCAGAACATGAGTCCCTTCGGGTCGTCCCCTCCGGGGATCTTCATCCGCAGTATCGCCATCACCGGAATCATGCCGACCATTACGAAGTTCATCGACACGGTTTCTGCGAAGAAGGTCTTTTTTACGGCTTCGATGTAGTTCCCCCCGGCCATCGATTTCATGAAAAGCGCCTGGAATATGAGTAACCCCATAATGAAAGCCGTAGCATATTCGATAATGAGGTCGATGCCGTTCGGAAGCGCGAGATGGAACGTGAGGACCGCGCCGAGGATAAGGCCGGTCGCATCCCCCGCGACACAGTGCATGAGTGAGCCTACCGACTGTTTCCAATGCGGGGCGATGAACCGGTCGTGCGTGCCGGGCAGGGGCTTCCGGCAGGAGAGCATGTACAGGAAAAGCCCGAGAGGCCCCGTGTAGAGGATTATCAGTATCCAGGCGAGCTTCATCACCCACTGGGCGGGCGTGTTCGTCTCGAGGTCGTATATGAGGAATATGAGTGACGCCCCGACGAGTATGTACCAGAGTACGAGCGCTCCGCCGACCATCGTATGAGGTATTATCATCTGATTTTCCGGTTAGCTTTAATGTCGGTCGATACAGACTTTATCGAAGCCATTATCACATCAATATCGATATATTGTCAACAGTTTGACACACTCCCGGCCCGCGTGTGATAATCTGAATCTGGCATGACGATCGGGGAGCCTGTCGAATCCTGCCGCGTGAGCCGCCCGCTAATGGTCTCACTCGCGCGGCCCCGCCGCATATAATCTATGGACCTCAAACGTTATCTCGTCAAATTCCGTGTCGAAATCGCCCTCAAGATCACTCTGGGCGGCGTAATCGCTGTCCTCATCTGTAATTATTTTCACCTCGCCTCCGGTTTCCTCGCTCCGGTGATCCTGTATATGATCATGACGGGATTCCACGGCAAGACATTCGAGGTCGGGGTCCAGTCCCTCATCGGCGGCGTGTTGACGGCGGTTTATTCACTCCTGATCGTCTACTATTTCCTCGACTCGAAACCCCTTTATTTGATACTCTCGGCGGTATGGATATTTTTTTGCGTAACGTTCATAGGGAGCTATTTAATCGCTTCCGTGCTGAGTGCCATACTCGCGGCGATGACCATGTTCGTCGCGATATTCGGCACGGTATCCGAAACCACGGCCTCGGTGCAAAACTACCTCGTGCAGCTTTTCGTCGCGGTAACTGTCGCCTGGCTCGTAGATGAGATCATATGGCCCCACAGGAGCAAAGGTGCGCTTTATCTAACGCTCTCTAGCGTATACAAAGATTATTCGAACCGCTTCAGGAGCTACGCGGGGGGTGAGGGGCGAGGGACGCAGGTCCAAAAGTTCGATTCCGCAACCGTGGACGTATTCAACAATCTAGTCAATCTCGTGAGGAGAACGGAGCGCGAAACGCGCGACGGCAGTTTCCACGCCGAGCCTTTCCTGATGCTCGTCGCATATGCAAAGAGCATGTATATCAAGCTCGACGTTCTCGGGGGTGTCATGAGCGAGGAGCACCGGTGCTTCGAGGACCGGGCTGTTTCCGGTGGATTGAACGATTTGTTTGCCGTTCTCTCGGACGGGTTCGGAGAGCTCGCAGGCGCCATAGGGGAGAGCCGCTCCTCTGCGCCTGATACGAGCGAGCTCGACGCGAAGATCACGAACTTGAAGACGATTTACGAGAGCATGCATTCCGCGGAGGGTAAAGACCGGGACTATTTCGAGGACCTCCTCGCTTTCGGGGCGATACTCCCGCTCCTAGAGGAAACGGCGGCTCTGCTCCGGAAAGCAGTCCGTGTATGGAATATCATTTACAACCGCGAATACGATAAGCTGGCCGGGGAGAGAGTCACAAGATCTCCCGGGGTCGAAAAGCTCAGGTCGGTCAAGAAACCTTATATCTCGAAGGAGACGGCGCAGCAATCCGTCAAATCGGTGCTGGTAATATTGCTCCTTCTTTTCGGCGAGCTTATTTTCAAGCTCCCCGGTGGGTACCAGGCCTCTTTCTACGGTGTGCTCTTCGGCTCCATACCGAATACGGGTCAGGCGCACCTGAGGGGGAGACTCGCGATAATAGGCGTTCTGGCGGGGCTTATTTACGGCATCGCGGGATTATACATAATCACGCTGATCCCTCATTTCCCGCTGCTTCTCCTCATCTTCTCGCTAGGCTCTTTCGTTTCCGCGTATGTCGCGACCGGGAGCCAGAAGATAGCTTTCTCGGGCCTCCAGGCCGGTCTCATGCTCCCCTATGTCTTTTTTTCGAGCCCGGGACCCCAGATCAGCCTCAGCCTGGCGATTATGAGACTGTGCGCCTTGCTCGCGGCCTCGGCGATAGGCCTCCTTGTCCTTCACAACGTCTGGCCCGTAAGCCCTTATCGCGAGCTAAAGAGGAAGATATCCTCCGCGCTCAGGATCAGCGGCGCGATATTAGGCAAGATTCTCATGCTCGACGAGAAAGTGAGGGGTGAGATCGAGTCACTCGTCGACCCCCTTGCCGCGTCCATGCCCACGAGCGCTTCTCTCCTCTTCGACGCCCAGTATATTATCAGCGACGAGAAGCTCCATGCAGAGGACTTCGTTGAGATAATCGAATCACTCGAAGTAATCTACGCGGAGCTCGAGACCCTGAAAAAAACTATATATTCGGATAAGGACAGCGAGCTCCTGATAAAGTACCTCTCGCAAATGTCCCCCGATTACAGGAGGCTTTGCGATCTTTTTGACGAGGCTTCAAGGCAGTTCTTTACGAGGGAGGACCCGACTCATTCCCTTGATATGCTATCGCAGCAGATACTTGAGCACAGGCAGGCGTTTCGCGATACGGGCTTCTGGAAACGTTTTCCTCTGGAGGAGGTGGAAAAGGACGTCCTCATTGCCGAGAGCGTCGACGCCGTTCTCGGCTCACTCCGCAGGATCACGGTCTGCATTAACAGGATAAACGGATCTGAAGAGCCTTCCGGAGCCGCGCTAAGGGCTTCGAAAGCTTAGGTTAGCGAGCCGCCGGGCGATTCTGGACAACGCCCGCCACGCTTTGTATAATGCCGGATTAGAATCGGGATTCGAACTCCGGTCATGCGTTCTGTCTCCGGAACAAAAGCCCTATGGACCTGTTCGCGGTATTCACAATACTCATAACGCTTACGGCGGTCTTCAGCTTCGTCAACGAGGCCTTCGTCAGGCTCCCCACGACGATCGGCGTAATGCTCGCATCCCTGTTATCTTCGGTCCTTATAATCACGTTCGGATACCTGGGGTTCGGCAGAATTGACTGGGCGGTAGAGCTCGTGCAGGCGGCCGATTTCGACCACCTCTTCATGAACGGCATGCTGAGCTTCCTTCTCTTCGCTGGAGCTTCGAGCGTTAATATAGACGAGCTTGGGGAGTACAAGTGGACGATTACATACCTAGCCACCCTGGGCATGGTCCTCGCCACTATACTGACCGGGGTTGTGGTTTGGTGGGTGTTCGGAGCTATAGGAGTGGACCTGCCTCTTATTTATGCGCTCATTTTCGGCGCGATTATCTCTCCGATAGACGCGGTAATCGTCTTGAAGCTCTTCAGGCGGATTCAGCCCGGGAAGACCCTCGAGTCGGTAATCTCCGGAGAGTCTCTCTTCAACGACGCCGTCGCCGTGGTGCTCTTCGTTCTGCTGATTGAGCTGACCACCGGGGAGACTCAGTTTTCTGCGCTCCGCATAGGTGAGTTCTTCCTCAAGGAAGCCCTGGGCGGCCTCTTTCTCGGTATCGCGCTCGGCTTTGTCAGCTACAGGATGATTTACGAGATAATAAGGAGGGGCGCTGACGGCAGGATAGTCGTCGCGCTGATAACGCTTTCACTCGTAGCCGGCGGATACATTCTGGCGGAGAGGCTGGACGTCTCGGCCCCGCTTACGTGCGTAGTGGCCGGCCTCTTTCTCGCGAGGAGACGGAGGTTCATACCCGGCTCCGCAGACCACATAAGGTCCTACGTGAACAGCCTCTGGGAGGTGATAGACGACGTCCTCAACGCTATCCTCTTCGTTCTGATCGGTCTCGAGGTGCTTGTGCTCGAAATAGAGAAGTCATATATAATCTGCGGACTGATATCCATACCCCTCATCACCGCCGCCCGTTTTATAAGCGTCGAAGTGCCGCTCGTATTCTTAAAACTGTTCAGGCACCTCCCCTCGCTCTCGGGTTTTATAATGACGTGGAGCGGGATAAGGGGAGGCGTGTCGATCGCGCTCGCGCTGGCGCTCGACGATTCTCCCTACCGCGACCTCATAGTGCTGATGACGTACATCGTCGTGGTGTTCTCGATTCTCGTCCAGGGCCTCACTCTGGAGAACGCGCTCAAATGGAACAGGGACAGACTGAATTCCAAATAACGGCGGGCTATTTAATTATTCTGATTTAGGTGTTAGTTTTACTTTGTCTGTCGGGAGCCGGGTGTAGCGGACCACCCCGCCCGTATGCTGAAATTACAAAGGAGGAGCAATATTATGTCAAAGGTCATGTCAGCTTTATCGATGGCGGCAATGATGCTTGTGCTGGGAGCGTGCGCCGCGATACAGGGCGAGCAGTCGAAGAGCACGGAAGAGCTCTTGGCCGCCGCGGGTTTTCAGATAGTCGCGGCGGACACGCCCGAAGAGATGAACATGCTGAACTCTCTCACCCCGAACAAGGTCCAGTTCAGCGTAAGGGACAACAAGCCCCTTTACTGGTACGCCGACCCCTACAACTGCAAATGCGTATGGACCGGAGACCAGGCCGCGTATGACAGGTACGAGAACTTGGTCTATGAATCCAATCTGGTCGACGAAGAGCAGGAGGCGGCGATGATGGCCGAGCAGGCCGAGTTCGGGCCCGGGTTATGGGGCTGGGCGGGCGGCCCCTGGGGCTGGTAACGAAAGGCCGCTTCCGTACTCTGAAGTCGAAGGGTGAAACTATTCGCGAAACGGGCTATGCTTTGAATCGGCCTGTGTCGTTTCCGGTGCGATAAATCCATGAGCCTTAAAGACCTTGCATCCAGATTCAAGCTCGGTAATATGACCTACTCGACGAAATTCTGGGTGATCCTTATCGTTTCCCTGATCGTCCTCCTCATCGTCTACTATATACTGCTCGACAGGTACACCCCTTATACGAGCGACGCGTACGTGCAGGCGTACGTGCTTCAGGTGGCTCCTCAGGTTGACGGACAGGTCGTCCGTTTATACGTAAAGAACAACGAATACGTCGACAAAGGGCAGGAGCTCTTCAGCCTCGACCCGAGGCCTTACGAGTACAAGGTGCAGCAGCTTAAGGCGAAGCTCGTCCAGACGAGACAGAATATAGACGAGCTCAAGAGCGATATTGCGGCTGCGGAAGAGGCCGTGAAGAAATCGAGCGCGGACCACGCCTACGCGTCCCAGCGCTACAAGGACCTCGAGCCTCTCGTCGAGAAGAACTACATAGCCAGGCTCGAGTTCGACCAGGCTACCGAGCAGCTTAACTCGACCCTCGCTGAGCTCAATCAGTCGAAGGCCGATTACGAGAAGGCGAAACAGGCCCTCGAATACAAGATCGACGGCGACTACGCGATAATCAAGGAGGTAGAAGCCGCGCTCGCCACAGCCGAATACAACCTCACGCAGACGACGTTCTACGCGCCTACGGACGGTTACGTCACCAACCTGCAGCTCACCGTCGGGTCATATATAAAAACGGGCGAGCCCGTCCTCACGTTCGTGGACGACGACAGCTGGTGGGTGGTCGCGAATTTCAGGGAGAACAGCGTGGGGCAGATAAAAGCCGGGCAGGAGGCGGAGGTGAGCCTCGCTTTATACCCGGGGACGATATTCAAAGCCGTCGTAGAAAGCACCGACTGGGGTGTGAGCGCCGGGCAGGGGATTCCCTCGGGCTTCCTTCCTATGGTAAAGGACCCGGAGAACTGGGTGCAGATCGCCCAGCGTTTCCCCGTGCGGCTCAGGATCACGAACATAGACCATGATAAATACAAGCTAAGGATAGGGGCGTCCGTCAGCGTCGCCGTGTTCACGGGCGACAATATAATACTGAACCCGCTCGCGAAGCTGTGGCTCCGCATCGGGAGCCTCGTCGATTTTATCTATTGATTGTATCCGCGGTATCCGACACCTTGCGATGATCCGTCTCAGATGCCCGTCCGTTTTGTCACCTAACGTGCTTGAATATAGTCCAGAGTATTTTATAGCCTGCCCTGAACGTGCCCCCGAGAGTGCCCGTTACCTTCGAGACCCCTATGCGCTTCCTGTAGCTTACGGGAACCTCGCCGCACTTTAATCCTCTCTTGGCCGCTTTTATCTGCATCTCTACAGTCCAGCCGTACGTCATGTCCGTCATTCCGAGCTCGACTAGTTTATCGAGCCTTATCGCGCGGAAGGGGCCGAGGTCTGTGAACTCCACCCCGTAGAGCCACTTTATGAGAGTCGTCGCGAGCGCATTCCCGAAGAGCGCCTGAGGCAGCAGCGCACCCTTCTCCCGCTCGCCCTTCGTTCTCGATCCGATGACCATGTCGAACCCGTCCTCGACGATAGGCTTTACGAGGAGCGGCATCTCCTCCGGGTAGTCGGAATAATCGCCGTCGAGGAATACGATTATTTCGGGCCTCTCGCCTTCAGGCTTGGAGAGCGCGTACTCTATTCCCTTCATGCACGCGTACCCGTACCCGCGCCTTGCTTCACTCAGCACCGTCGCGCCCGCACCGGCGGCAGCCTTCGCGGTCCCGTCCGTCGACCCGTTGTCCGTCACGACCACCTCGCTCACGAGGTCCCGCGGTATATCGGCAATCACCTTCCCGATGGACATCTCTTCATTAAGCGCGGGGATGATAGCGAGGATTTTAGGAGTCATGGTATTGGCTCTTGATAATGCTGATTAGATAAGTTATTAATTATAGTAGCCATTATGATAAATAACCGACCTATATCACTCAATTTCAGATTGTTATATCACAGAATTCCGTTATTACTACTATTAATATTTCCTTTTATATCGTTAGGATGTGACGGTAACAATGACGGAGGTTCTGAACCTGATTGTGTCGATATAAGTTCTCTAGAGGAGTTTGAAGCCTGCCCTGCTGAGGGTCTGACGATGGTCTGCAGAAGTCTTTTCTGCGATTTTTTTGAATCCGGGCAAACGTCTCCCACACCGCCTGTCTTACAGCCTGTAATCTTCCCTGGCGAATGCGAGCAAATAGATTGTTCGGCTATGGAATGCACAATTCGATCTACTGATACCGGAGATGTAATAGGCACCGGAGTATTTACCATTTCGACCTTACTAACGACCGAAGACCTATTTACCGGCAGTGTCGTGGTCGATGAAACCGATCATTTCGATTATTTTTGCAATAGTGTAGTTTTCTAGCTCATTTTTTCGATATCGAGCATGCCGGAAAATTTACATGCCTTTTTAAACGCAGCGGAGCTACAAACACTAAGTGCGCTTCCCCTCTCTCATAAGTACGGGGGAGGCGGCGAGTGAGTCTATGCTTATCACCCTTCCGCTCTTCCTGTCTATCTGCCCGAATTTGAGCACTCCGGTAGGGCAGGACTGGACGCACGCGCTGCATCTCACGCACTCGGGGTCGCTCATCGGGAGGCCCTTGTTGGCGAAGTTCATTATGTCTATTCCCTGGTGGCAAACCGAGGTGCAGACGTTGCATGATATGCACTTCTTCTTGTCGGCTAGTATCCTGAACCGGCTGAATCTTGCATATATGTGCATGAGCGCTGCGAGCGGGCACATGAACCTGCACCATACCCTCCCGCTGTACCAGAAGTAGAGTCCGTATCCGACGATACCCGCGAGCGTCAGGTCGACTATATACTTGTAGTTGAGCTCTATACCGAATGGCTTCCAGCCGTAGAACGCGCCCTCATAAAATCTATAGATTGATTGACCGACTGCGGTGCTCGGGAACGCCCAGCTCAATATCCTGGCCAGGAGTATGATGAAAGCGATAGCGAGTATTGCCTGGCCGACCATATTGAGCCTGTTCCACCTGGCCCCGTGAGGCATCTTGTGTCTCTGTGTGTCTCCAAGCGTTTCGGCCATCGCGCCGCAGGAGCATATCCATCCGCAGTATGCCCCTTTTCCCCAGAAGTAGATGATGAGAGGAATAAGCACGAACGTCTGGATTACGCTTATGATGAGCCACGTCCAGAGCGGCTCGCTGCTGAACACGTTCCATACGAAGAGGGGCCATGCCAGTATGAGACCGAACGCCCTCCAGTATTCCCTCCCGTGCCCGTAGTTTGCCGACGGGAAGAGCGCGTCTGCTACAGACTTCATGAACCCAGTGTCGAAGAATCCGTTGTGCCCGAGATATGGGAGGAGTATATAGGGGAGAAGGAATAACGGTATCACCTGGAATAGGGTGAGAGAGAGAGTCTGCGCCGTAATATAAGGAGTTTTTCTCCTCCTTATGCGGAGAGTACCGAAGATTATGATTATGATCGTGTATAAGAGCGAGTAATAGAACCCGGGCTCGCTCAGCGTTATAGACAGAGTGCCGACGAGAGTCGACGGGTCGTTCACCATGCTCGTGAATGATTCGCCGAAGCCGGCGAAGAAGCCGGGGAGGTTGAACGGGAACCACTCGTTTTTTTCGAAAAGCTTCGTGAGAGCACCGCCGGCCTTCCAGTTGTAAACAAAGGTCATAAGGAGAAGGAAAAGGATCATGGCCGTAATGGACTTGGCGTTCATCTCGCCTTTTATCTTCACGCCGCTCCGTCTGAAGAAATCGAGAGGGGCCTCGCGCCCTATCATCGTGAAGACTGCGTCGTTCGGTATCGTGATCTCATTTCCGTCGCGGTCTATGAGCGTCGCGTCCGCGTCCCCTATGCTCTTCACGCGGCTCTTCATTAGGAGTGTGATCTTCCCGGGCTTATGTTCCCCGGGCATGAAGCCCCCCGTGCTCGTAGTCACGCGCTCTGACGAGGGCGTCTCGATCGATACGTCCGCCATCGGGTCTGCCATCAGCATTTTCAGGTTCTCCACGTTTTCGGGCTTGGGGCGTGAGAACTCCTCGTTCCTGTAGGAGTGCGTGACGTTCCCGCCCGCCCGCGCGATCGCTATCGACGTCTCGAGTGCGCTGTCCCCTCCTCCCACTACGAGCACGTTTTTGCCTTCGTAGTCCTTGGGGTCGTGGAGCCTGTTGAATACCTTGTCCTTGTCTTCTCCGGGCACGCCGAGCATACGGAAATTACCCGAGCGTCCTATGCCCACTATGACGCGGAGCGCTTTCAAACTCCCCCCGTCGGGAATGACCGCCTCGACGTGACCGCCCGTGTTGACGATTTTCTCCACTCTCATTATTTTCGGCCGGATCCCCCTCCCGAGCGTCTCTTCTTTTATCTCTTCGACGAGAGGCTCCTTCACATCCTTCGTGAACTGGAGGTCTCCTGCGGGCACCATGTCCGTCGGGTAGGTGTAGATCGGTTTCCCTTTGGGGAAATTCACTATCGTCGAGAAGGGCTCCGTCGCTTCGAGTATCTCGAACCTGAGCCCGTTCCTTTTTGCTTCGAGCGCGGCCGCCATCCCCGATACGCCCGCCCCGACTATTACGAGGTCTAGCACGTCAGCGTCCTTCGAGGACTCGCGGCTTTTGAGGAATCCCTCGTCTTCGAGAATATGCATCACCGCCCTCGCGCCCGAGTCGGACGAGAATTTAAGGAGCGGTATCCCCGTGAGGTCTCCCACGATGTAGAGCCCCGGGACGTTAGTCGAGTAGTCCTCTTTTACCTCCGGCAGCTTCTCCACTATCCCCGCCGGCCACTGTGTGTGTAGCCACTTCGTATATTTTCTTATCAGTCCGAACATCTCATCTCCTCAGCATGGAATCTATGGTGCATAAATGCTCTCGTTCGTATCTGTCATAATATTCTATTTCGCCTCAGACGATATATCATTGAGCGACCAGTCGTAGTCTGTATATACAATTATATATTGCCCGTTCGTGATGTCGCCGTAATATTCTTTCAGGAACCCTGGGACGGAGCCGGCTCCGGACTCGAAGTCCGCTGCATACCATTCGAATATAGGGGAGAGGCGTATTGTTTTATTTATCCTGTCGACGGAATTTTTCTCCGTATCGGCAAGGAATTTCTTTGTTTGAGCTTCGAGCTGACTGTCCAATCTAGCGGCGACGTAAGTCTCGCCTGAGAGGGGAGGGCAGCCCATAGCCGCACAGACGAGCGCGAAGTGAATCTTCGGCTCTTTGAAATTCTTTCGTATTATCCCGTTCTCGAGCGCGTTGAGCGTAATTGTTTCACCGAAGAGCTCGACGACGGGCTCTTCCCACGGCCCTTTCCCGCCGCTTCCTATTTCTTTTATGCTTTTTACGGGGTAATTCTGGATTACGAGGTCGAGAGTCTCCGCGTTATACACATTTATGAGGAAAGCCAACTGCTCGTCACGAGTCCACCCCTCGAATTCTCGCCTGGTCACCCGAGCGGTTGATTCCAGGTATGCGCGGAGCTGACCGTGATTGGATTTGAGACCACGGTAATCAACAAGACCGTTTTTTACATAAAGGGACAGCACCTCCCCATAGAGACCTTGTGTATCGTCGGATGCGGAGGATTGGAAAGAGAGCACAGTAAGTAATGCGAGTGATAATAGTAATCTCCCAATGTTATCAAGCGCGAAACTGCGTATGTGCTCCCGGGTTGTCATTTCACTGGGCTTCCGCAATAATATGAATATACGCTTTAACGCGTAGTGCGGATTCGTTTTTTTTCTCGGGATGCGGCGGTTGCGGGATTATTCTTCCCTGCGGACCTTCCACCAGTCTCCTGCCCTGACGAGGAGGGCCCTCGCGTATTCGGCGTGAGACCACATGAGGGGCGAAGCGAATTGGATATACCCTTCGCCCGGCTTTTTGTCTTTTTTGAACATGCGCTTCTTGGAGCACGCTTCGTAGGAGCGGTGCATGTTGTTCGCTTCTTCGAGTATTTTATTGAAGTCTATGTCGTCGAGCAGAATGTCCTTGTAGAATTCTTTCTGAAAATCGATCCCGGTCTTCCACTCCCTCTCCATGAATTCCTCGAACCTCCTGAGAGTCGAGAGATGCTCCGGTATCTCCCCGGCGTCGCTCCTGTAGGAGTCGATTATGGAGAGCAGCTCGTCGCCGCGTTTGACGTTCCCGCTCCAGTAGTGGTACTGGGCGAGCACCGCGGTGTACTGGAGCCAGGGTCCGTTGCCAGCGTGCACGTGAGTCGAGAGATCCCTGTAATAGGGGAGATACCTCATTATCATCCCCAGCTCCCTGTCCCATAGCTGTTTCTCGATAAACGCAACGCTGTTCTGCATCTGCTCTTTATAGTGAAGGAAACCGTAATAAAAAGGACTGAGGATCGTAAAGTCGGGCCGCATGTCCATGATTCCCGAAGGGTCTGTCCTCCTCACGTACCTGTTCCCCGACATGAACAGCTCGCTCACCGAATATAAGAACCACTCGCGGAAGCTCAGATGTTCGGGCGAGATGATATTCTTCCGGTCGATCTTGTCCGCGACTTCCTTCGCCAGGGAAAAAGCGTAGAGGAAAGAAAAGTTCACCCAGCACGTGTAACCCTGTTCCATCGCCGATTCGTGTATCGCCGTAGTCGAGTAAAACAGGTTTAGCTCCTCTTCGTACAGCTCTTTCCGGCCGTAGCCGAGAGCCCTGTCTACGCAGGCGAGGAAGCTCTCGAGGTCCTCTATATCTTTCTTTAAATACTCGGCGGTCAGAAGGTAATTGCAGATAATGGATATCCCGTGGGCGACGTTGTCTTCCTGTCTGTAGATGCTTTTGTTCTCGCCTTCGACGCTGTACCGCTGTCCCCACGACCCTTCGGGGGAAATCGTGTCTTTCATGAAACGGGCCATCGATTTCATTATGCCGAAGGCGCTCTCGGCCGCGTCGTATCCGTGCGCCGACCCGGCAAGGCGCCTGAAGAGCTGCACGGCGCAGCTCGAGTCTCTCGTGTACACGTACGGGTATCTCGTTTCGGGCGGGGAAGCGAGGAGCAGCCTCCCGTATTTTTCGCTCGCCGACGTGCATCTCATGATAATGTCCATATGCCCGGACAGGTCGTCGTTGAGTCTCGTGAGCTCTTTTCCGCTTATACCCATGCCGTCCCTCCCGGTAATTTCCATCCGGCCGACGAAGCTTTCTTCTGCAACTGATTTTAATTGATGCGGAGTGTAATTTAAAGTGAGCCGTATAGGTACATTTCGCCTGTGGGCTGCGGCACTCCGCCCGCGGGTTCGAGCGTAACGGCGAACTGCATGGACGCGCCGGGCTCGGGCATAGATTTCAATTCCAGCATGCTGTTCCCCGCAGGGTCGACGTCGAAAACGCCCATGCTGGCGGGCTTCCCGTCCTCGATGACCCAGAGCTGGTATGTCTTCCCTTCCCCGGGCTGGGGGATGCTGGATACGAGAAATAGTCCCTTGTCCTTCTCTTCGTTCCAGTAGAGTTTTCCGGACGCCTTTATGTCGGGCATCTTGCTCGCGAGCTTCACCTCGCTGACTTCGGGGTTCATGACGAACTCCATCATCTCCTTTTCCTTGAGGAGCCTGGCTTCGAGCTCTGTCATGCTCTTTTCGCGGAGCTCGAGCTCGTTCCGGAGGGATATGTTCGTAACGACGAGGAAGGCTATGACCGCGAGAGCGGCCGCTGTCCCTAGGTTAAGCCACATGGGACTGATGCTCTTCCAGAAGCCGAAAACCGAAGACTTTTCCCGGACCGGCTCCCTCGACTCGAGCCTGCCGAGTATCTTCTTTTCGAGGTCTTCCGGAAGCGGCGCGTCTTCGAGGCAGAGCGGCAGGTTGGTGAATACCGCATCGCTGTCACCGAGCAGAGCCGTGCATATCCCGCAGCCTTCGGCTAGGTGCTTTTCTATCTCTTTCAGCTCATCCCCTTCGAGGAGGTTGAGCGAGTAGAGCGCTATCTGGTCTTCGTACTCCGGTCTGTGCGCCATTACATCAAGTCCCCGATATACGGTGATATTTTTTCTTTCAGCTTCGCTACCCCCAGTCTGATCCTTGTCTTGATAGTCCCCACGGGCTCGTTCAGCTTTTCCGCTGTCTCGATATGCGTCAAACCCTCGAAAAACACCATTTCGATCGCGATCCTCTGATTGTCGGGCAGCGAGTCGAGGGCTTCCTGTATTATCTTCCTGCTCTCCTCCCTGTCCTCTATTATACGAGAGAGATCGGATTTTGAGTTCACTCTCTCTTCGTCGAGCTCGGACGTATGCTCTCTGAAACCGAGGGTCCTCAACCTGTCTATGGACCTGCTCCTCGCTATATTCACTATCCAGGTCGAGATGGCCCCCCGTCCCGCGTCGTAAGAATCCGCCTTGTTCCAGACCTGCAGGAATATCTCCTGAACGACCTCCTCGGCCTCTTCCCTCGACCTCAGCATCCTGAACGCGAGGTTGAAGACGGTCTGCGAATAATGGGCATAGATCTCCCTGAAAGCGGACTTGTCCCCTTTCTTCAGTCGGTCTATCAATTCACGGTCTCTGCTTCGGTCTGAAACCTTCTCCATGGTCCCGAAAGCTTTCGGCTTTTGAACCATTGTATTTAATTCGGGGTTATTGTCAATCGGTCTGGTGTGTCCTGAGTCCATACTTTGTACACCGGGTTTTTATTCATATACTCCGCTACTAACCGAACGCCGGCGCTCCTCTCAAATCATATTACGAAGCCAGCCCCTTTTCGGAGCATATTATTATCCCCACTGCTTGTTTTGGACACGTTTCTCCTGCGCCTTTTATTGGTGTATATACGTTGATGAGGCCGATACGGTTTCATAAGGCATCCCGGTCATTAAAATTAATATGCCTGCATCAGGGACGACGGTACAGGCGTCGCATCGCCAGGAAATCATTTCGAGTCTTGCCGCAGGTCATGCGGAATCTACCGGAGGGGTTGAATTATTTTTCTTGCGTATGGGTTATTGCTGGCTATATTATTTCTATTCGTTATGAGTGTCAGGAGGCGTTTATGAAGCGGTCGCTCGCATTAATAATATTGATAGTTCCTCTATTGATCGCGGTCTTTGGCGCGGGATGCAAAAGGCCCGAGGAAGCCGAGGTCTCGGGAGAGAGCCCGGCCAAGGTGGAGCAGTCCGAAAAGGCAGCCGCTCCTCAAAAAGAACCGGACGATTCTGGGACGGCCAGGGAGACCGTAAGGGACATAAGGACACACGAATTCCCGTCGTTTGCGGACTTGGTCGAAAAGCTCAAGCCCTCGGTAGTCAACATCAGCACGACAAGCGTCGTAAAGCCGAGGGGCTTCCGTGAGCGCCAGCCGAGGTCTCCTTTCAGCGAAAACGACCCGTTCGAGGAGTTCTTCAGAAAATTCTTCGAAGGCGCCCCCCAGCACGAATACAAGCGTCAGGGGCTTGGCTCGGGGTTTATAATCAGCGAAGACGGTTACGTGGTCACCAACTATCATGTGGTCGAAAAAGCTGTCGACATAAGCGTGATACTCGAAAACGGGGATAAATACGAGGCGAAGGTCATAGGCAAGGACCCCAAGACCGATCTGGCTGTGGTAAAGTTCGAGCCTAAAGGGAAGCTCCAGGCTGTAAGCTTGGGGAATTCGGACGACCTCAGGATAGGCGACTGGGTAATTGCCATCGGCAACCCGTTCGGGCTCGGCTATACGGTCACGGCCGGCATCGTGAGCGCGAAGGGGCGGTCTCTCGGTTTGGGCGCTTACGACGATTTCATACAAACGGACGCATCTCTTAACCCCGGGAACAGCGGAGGGCCTCTCTTCAACCTCAACGGAGAGGTCGTGGGCGTGAACACAGCCATAGTCGCTCAGGGGCAGGGGATCGGGTTCGCAATCCCTATCAAGATGGCCGAGTTCGTAATCAATCAGCTTAAGGGAGGCGGCAAGGTCGTCCGCGGCTGGCTCGGAGTTTACGTACAGGAGCTCACACCCGAGATCGCTTCGGGGCTCAACCTGAAGGAAGACGGCGGCGTGCTCGTAAGCGACGTTACTCCCGGGAGCCCGGCGGATAAAGCCGGCATAAAAAGGGGCGACGTCGTCCTCGAATTCGAGGGCAAGAAGGTGAACGACGTCTCCGACCTCACATCCATGGCTGCGGTTGCGGAGCCCGGAACAGAAGTGAAAATCAAGTTGATACATGACGGCAAGCCTTTCGATGTTACGGTCAAACTCACGGAGTTCCCCGATGAGGAAGTCCTGGCCGAGGAAGCGGGCAATGCGGAAGAAGAGCTCGGTCTCAGCGTAAAGGAGCTTAACCCGCAGATCGCCAGGCGCTTCAACCTCGACACCGATAAAGGAGTGATCATAACGGACGTCATCGAGGGGAGCCCGGCCGGGGAGGCGGGTCTAAGGCCTGGCGATATCATTCTCGAGATGGACAAGAATCACATAAGCGATCTGAATCAGTATTCTTCGGCCGTCTCGAAAGCAAAACCGGGCAGCACGGTTCTTATACTCGTGAAGAGGGGAGACAATACGATCTACGCCGCGCTCAGAGTCGCAGGTGAAGGTGAAAAGAACAAGTCAAACTGAGCTGAATCAATCTTGGCACATAATAATGCGGGTTACTGTGAAACTCGCTCGGACACATATCGCTGGTACGCGGACCGGGACCCTGTCCCTTAGATTTGTTGACACCAAGCCTCCATTCATGGAAGAATGATAATTGCTTTACTCGCCGGGTCGGGTGATATACCTGCTTTCGGAAGCTGATCCAATGAGGAGGACCCTGTCTGATGCCGGATACCGTTACTAGCCGTGTTCTCATACTGGGCGGAGGATTCGCCGGGCTCGAGGTCGCCCAGAACCTGGAAAAGATATTCAAGCAGAGGGACGACGTCGAGATAACACTTGTCAACGAGAACAACTATCTCATATTCACGTCGATGCTCGCGGAAGTGGTATCGAGCAGCATCGAAGCCAAGAACGTCGTCATACCGCTCAGGGAGTGTCTTAAGAGGGCCGTATTTAAAGAGCTCATCGCCGACTCCATAGACCTCGATAAAAAAACCGTATCGTGCCGCCGCCCGGACAACAACGAGGGCTACACGCTCGGATACGACTACCTCGTCCTCGCCATGGGATCTATTACGGGGTTCCACGGTGTAGACGGGGCGGAGGAGTATTCGTTCCCGCTCAAAAACCTCGCCGATGCGATGGAGCTCCGGAGCCACGTGATAGATATGTTCGAAATGGCCGACCTGGAAGAGGACCACGATGCAAGGAGGAGGCTCCTCACGTTCGCAGTCGTAGGCGGTGGCTACACGGGCATAGAGGTGGCGGCCGAGCTCAACGATTACGTGGGCGCGAGCAGGAGGTTCTATAAGAACGTCAAATCGGACGAGGTCAAGGTCGTAGTCATAGATCCCGGGGACCGCATCATGCACGAGATGAGCGAGGGGCTCGCGGAGTACGGGACGGCTCTCCTCAAGAAGCGGGGTATGGAATTCCGTCTCAACACCAGGATATCCAGCGTTACGCCGGATTCTGTGGAGACTTCGGACGGTGGTGCGATCGAAACCCACACCGCCATATGGGCGGCCGGCACCTCTCCCCAGCCCGTAATCGCATCTCTCCCCTGCGCCGACAAGAAGGGGAGGATAGAGGTGAACGAGTACATGGAAGTCCCTGGCTATCCCGGAGTGTGGGCGCTCGGGGACTGCGCCGTGATCCCCGACCCGCATACGGGGAAACCGTATCCTCCGACCGCCCAGCACGCGACACGCGAAGGCAGACGCACGGCCTACAACGTGGCGGCTGCAATAAACGGGAAAGAGGGCGACAGGAGGCCGTTTGTTTACCAAACTCAGGGCATGCTCGCCCCGCTCGGACACAGGTCGGCGGTCGCGGAGATAAAAGGCCTCAAGTTCTCGGGGTTTTTCGCCTGGTTCCTCTGGCGGTGCATCTATCTCGGGAAGCTTCCGGGATGGGACAGAAAGATCAGGGTCGCCATAGACTGGTTCCTCGACATGTTCCTTCCGAAGGACATAGTGCAGCTCAAATTCCTTATGAGAGTCCGCGGGAACCCCGCATCCGGCAAGCGCTGATCACTCCTTCTTTCTCGAAGCAAGGAATTCGACCAGGTCGCTCAGCTCCTGGTTGCTGAGTGTCCCTCCGAAGCCCGGCATGTTGAGCCCCCCGTTCATTATCCTCCACGTGAGCTCGTTCGCGCTTAGTCTGTCGCCCACGTACGTGAGGTCAGGACCCCTTAGCCCCCCGTGCCCAGATATAGCATGACAATAAAGACATCCTTTGTCGTTGAAATTCATGCCCCCTCGCCATAGCGGTCCGCTGTCCGCGCCTATTATTTCCGCCGTCAGCGGCTCGGCGTCGAAGTGGGGAGACCAGGGGGAAGTGATGCCTATGGCCCATAGCCCCGATATGGTCGCGATGGTGAGTGCCACGATTGCGACTGCCCAGGGGCGGCGGAGCGGGCTCCTCTCCCCTCTATTGGAAATGAAAGGCAGGCAGAAGAGCAGCAGACCCACCAGGAGCGGGCCGAAGACCATCAGATACGTTTCTATCTCGGGCGGCATGAGCGCGAGGAACGCGAAGTAGAAGACGAAATACCAGTCCGGCACCGGGAGCGCGTGTATGTCGGACGGGTCGGGGGGCGGCCCGAGCTCGGGCGGGCCTATTACGATCGCTATCACGAGTATCGTGCATATGACTATGAAGCCGAAAACCATGTCCTTCCAGGCTGCGTCCGGCCAGAAGGGGATGCCTCTCTGTTTGACCATCGTTTCGTATTTTTCCCTGTAGTTGGCCGGGTCGACCGGGTCTCCCGCCCTCGGGAACTCCGAGATACCGTTCTTTATCACGAGGTAGAGATGAAATCCTATGAAGACGAACAGGAGCGCAGGAATCAGGAACACATGATAGGCGAACATACGGCTGAGCGTAGTGCCGCCTACGGTGTCCCCTCCGAGTATGAAGTCTGCGAGCCACCCTCCCAGTAGAGGCACGCGTCCCGCCTGCTCCGCCGCCACTATCGTCGACCATACGGCTGTCTGGTCCCACCTCACGACCTGACCTGTGAACCCCATCACCACGGTGAGAGCGAGCAGCACCACGCCCGATATCCAGTTCATTTCGCGGGGGAACTTGTAAGCTGCCGTCAGGTATACCTGTATCATGTGTATGCCGACGAGGAGAATCATCGCGGACGCGCCCCAGTTGTGCATGCCCCTTACTATCCTTCCGAACGTTGTCTGCGTGGTTATGTACTGAAGGCTCTGGTAGGCTTCGCCCGAGGAGGGGACGTATATGAACGCGAGCGTCACCCCTGTTGCCACCTGCAGCATGAACGCGAAGAGCGTCGCGCTCCCGAAGACGTAGAACCATGTAGCTGTGTTGGGGGGTACGGCGTGCCGTGCTATCGGGCCTATGGCGCCCGAGAGTCCAGTGCGGTCGTCGAACCAGAGCCATGCGCGTTTGAGGAAATTCATCAGCAGTATCCCGTGTTCAGATTTATTTTCGTCCAGGACTCTTTCGCTTTCATACGGTCGTTATCGGTATGGGGCTCGCCAGTATCTCCACCTGCCCGTTGTTCACCCTCACAGGGTACTGATAGAGACCCCTCGGCGGAGGACCTGCGGCGACTGAGCCGTCCTCGTAATACACCCCGCCGTGGCACGGGCACATGAAGAGCCTCGCCCCCTCTATCCATCTCACCGGGCATCCGAGGTGGGCGCAGTTGACGGAGAACGCCGTGAATTCCTCCTCGCCGTCCCTCTTGAGCCAAGCGGCCGATTTCGCGGTCACCCCCGCCCACGGCAGAGGGGATGTGTTCACATAATTGACCTTCACGAACTCCCCGATCTTGAAGCTGTCGAGCGCGCCCACGGGTCTCCACTCAGGCTCGGGCTTCTTTATTATAGGGGCGAGTATCGAGCCGACTATGGGGACCCCGACCAGCACCGCGGCTATGCTACCGAGAGTCATGCTCACGTGCACGAAGAACTGCCTTCTCGTGCACTCACTCTTTCCAGTCTTTTCGCTCATGTCTCAAGTCTCCTATCCATCCTGCAAGCGCAACAACGAACAGCACGAAGCCTATGAAGAAAATTATTATTATAGTGCTCACGACCTCGTTGAATCCGACTGCGAGCCCCCAGAGCATGAATGTGATGCCGAGCGCCATTATCGCGGGCCAGTAGCCCGGCGAAGGCAGCTTCTCCGGAAGGGGCCTGTGCCAGCCCGGCGAACCTTTCTTCAACGCCTCTGCCTCCATCGCCTGAAAATCCGATACACCGCCGCCCTGTGCAGTACCGTAATCCATGGCGGGAGCAGCCGATTTCGGCGCCTGAAACTCGCTTCCCGTGCTCATTCTCTCTCCGTCGCCTCTTTAAGTTTTAGATCAGTCGTTACTTCGCTCTCTGCGGTGCAGGTATTCACGGAGCCGGGTTCGGGCGAAGCGTACCACCTTGCGACCGTTACCATGCTCGCGGCCAGGTATATGAGGCATCCGGGGACCCACATGGTGAGGCCGCCTATCTGCTGGTCGACCCCGGGCGTGATGCAGAGCTCGTTCCTTATGTATGAAAGTATCCCGGCGGAGTCTGCCGGATTCGCGTAAGCGGTATAAAGCCCCGCCCCCGCAAACGTTATGAGCATGCCGAGAATACTGCAGCCGAGGCACGCGGAGGCCAGGTAGAGAGCGGCCGGCAGCGGCGAGAGCCTCGCTGTCTTTACGGGCGCGAATACTGGCCACCAGAATATGACGCCTATCAGCACGAAGCTTATCTGCTGCGCGATGTAGAGGCCCTCGTTCGCCATGACAATATCGTGGAGCGAAGGCATGTGCCAGACCCACATCGACCCCACGCCGAGGAGCCACGCAGGCACGGGGTTACCCAGGAATTTGATTAAGCCGCCCGCGTAAGGTGAGTTTAAAGCTCTCTCCGCGGCTGCTTCAGGAATCCCCGAGAGCAGCATGAGGGGTATTACGAGGAGGAGGAGTATGTGCTGGACCATGTGCGCGCTGAAGAGGTAATTCCTCCCGAGATGATCGAGAGGGGATACGAGTGCAATCACCATGAGCATTACCCCTGAAGAAAAGAGGAGAGACTTCCTGTTAAGCCGGGAACCCGGCAGAAGGGTGTAAGCCCCAAACAGTGCCAGCGCAAAAAGAATTACCCAGGGCTCGAATGACCATGCGGAGCCTAGAAAATGCAGTATGTTCATGCCGCTCTCTCCCGTATATTCGATATAAACGCGATCATAAAAACGCCCACAGGTATATTACGGAAAATACGACCACCCATACGCCGTCGACGAAATGCCAGTAGAGGGATACGCATTCTACTGCGTCCGATTTCGGTCCCTTGAAGTCTCCTGCGAGAGCGAGCCCCAGGAGAAGCGAGAGCATAATGAGCCCGACGCAAACGTGGAATCCGTGGAATCCGGTCAGCGTGAAGAACGTGGTGCCGAAGACGTTCCTGCTTATGGTGATGTTCTTTTCTATGAGCCCGCTCCATTCGAGGCCCTGTCCGAAAATGAATACGGCGCCCAGGATTATCGTCGCGAGTATCCAGACCTTGAGCATGAGGTGGTTATTCTCCCTCAGGCTCTTGCCGGCGAGCCATATTGTGAAACTGCTCGCAAACAGGAACAGGCTGAATATGCCCGTTACGACCGGGTTCAGGCTGTTCACTGCAGTCGGGCCGTCGGTCACGGAGTTGTGGAAGTTGACGTAGGCCAGTATGAGCATCAGGAAGAATACGGATTCGGACGCTATGAAAAAACCGACTATCATTCTGTTATTCGCCATCGGGACTTCTCCTAAACAATTTTCGCTCCGGGCTCGTCCGGCTGATCGGGGTGGGCGAGGTCCCAGAGCGGACGCCTTCCCCTCACGGGGGGCACGAGCTCGAAATTCTCGACCGCTGGGGGCGACGTGGTCGCCCATTCGAGCGTCCACGCGTTCCACGGATTATCGCCCGCGGGCTTCCCGTTCCTCAGGCTCACGAGGATATTCCATACGAAGACTATGGCCGAGAGGCCGAGTATAAGCGCCCCTATCGTGGACAGGAGGTTCATCGAGCCCCAGTAGGGCATGTCGTGGTACGTGTACGTGCGCCTCGGCATCCCCATCACGCCCAGGAAATGCTGCACGAAGAAAGTCATGTTGAACCCGATCACGGTGAGCCAGAAGTGCCATTTGCCGAGCGTCTCCGAGAGCATGCGCCCGGTGAACTTGGGGAACCAGTAATACACGCCCGCGAATATCGCGAATACCGAACCCCCGAATATGGCGTAGTGGAAATGCGCCACAATGAAGTAGCTGTCGGTGACGACCCAGTCGATAGGCACTGACGCGATAGCGACCCCGGTGAGGCCGCCTATGACGAACTCTATTATGAACGCCGTCCCGAAGAGCATAGGGGTCGCGAAGTTTATTCTTCCGCCCCACATAGTGGCCACCCAGTTGAGCACCTTGACGCCTGTCGGTATGGCGATCAGCATGCTCGCGAGCGAGAAATAAGCGTTCGCGACGTTTCCGAGACCGACGGCGAACATGTGGTGGGCCCATACGCCGAGGCTCAAGAGCCCTATCGCCACCGTCGATGCGGCGACGAACTCGTAGCCGTATATGGGTTTCCTCGAGAAGACAGGAATGACCTCCGATATGATGCCGAAAGCGGGGAGTATCAGTATGTAGACCTCCGGATGGCCGAATCCCCAGAAGAAGTGCTGCCAGAGAATTGCCGAGCCCCCGTGAGCCGGGGTGAAAAAGGTTGCGCCCAGCAGGCTGTCGAGGAGCATCATGGCGAATGCAGCTGTAATAATCGGTATCACGAAAATGAGAAGGAGCGACGTTACGAATATCATCCACACGAAGAGAGGAATCCTCCGCATCGTCATGCCGGGAGTCCTCATCGTCAGGATCGTGACCACGTTGTTGAGGCCCGAGGCGACCGAGCCAATTCCTGAAGCGAGCAGCCCTAGCGCCCAGTACGTGGGCCCCTTGTTGAGGGAGAACGGCTTTTCGCTTAACGGGGAGTACGCGAACCATCCGACGTCGGGTGCGCCGCTCTGCGTGAAGAAGCTGTAGTAGAGCAGTATGCCGCCGAAGAAAAAGAGCCAAAAGCTTAACGCGTTCAGGCGGGGGAAAGCCATGTCGCGCGCCCCTATCATGAGCGGCAGGAGGTAAACGCCTACGCCTATGAGGAAAGGCATGACGACGAAGAATATCATAGTCGTGCCGTGCATCGTGAAGAGCTGGTTATACATCTCGGGCGTGAGGAAATCGTTTCCGGGATGAGCGAGCTGTATCCGGATCAGGAGCGCCTCGAGTCCGCCAAGCAGGAAATAGACGAGTGTTATAATGAGGTACATGATGCCTATCTGCTTGTGGTCGACGGATGCGACCCAGGCGAGGAGGCCGTTGTTCTCCTTGAGAGAGGGTAGGGGCGCTGCGTTCTCGGGTACGAGGGGGATCCTACTGCTCATCGAGAGCCTCCAGGTAGGCGACTATTGATTTCACTTCGGAATCGGAGAGCTTCATGTTAGGCATATACGACCCCTGCTTGTACCTCTGGGGGTTGGCGAGCCATTTGGCGAGGTTCTCGGGCGTATTCGTTAGCACGCCTGCGCCTATCGTATCGCGGTCGGCGATATGCGTCAGGTCGGGTCCGACCCTCGCCGCAGCCGCGGTCCCGCGAATCGTGTGACAGTTCATGCAGGCGAGAGTCTGGAAAAGCCTCGCTCCCTCGGCCGCTATGCCGCTTTCAGGCGTGCGCGGCACGACGAGCTGCTCCTCCTGCCATTTCTTGAATTCCTCTTCGGTCTCCGCGACTACGCGTATGAGCATGTTGGCGTGCTGGTCGCCGCAGAACTCGGCGCATGCCCCGATATACACGCCCGGCTCGCCCGCGACAAGCCACATGTAATTGGGGTGTCCCGGCACCAGGTCTATTTTTCTACCGAGCTCCGGCACCCAGAAATCGTGTATCACGTCTATGGACTCGAGGCGTACGAGCAGCTTTTCCCCGGCGGGGATGTGTATTTCATTGGCCGTCATCACCCCTGACGCGGGGTATCTTATCTCCCACCACCACTGATGACCTATCACGAGGAGGTCGGGCTCCCTGTCCCCCGGCGGGGGGTCTATCGCCCTCATGGTGCTGCACGTGAGGAGGAAAAGCACGGCGACTATCGCAACGGGGATTATCGTCCAGACTACTTCGATCTTGAGGTTGCCGAAATCCTGATAAGGCTCGCCGTCGTCCCCGGGCTTCTTTCTGTATCTGATTACTATGTACGCGACCGCGATCACGATGATGCCGAGTATTACGGCGGATATGGCGATCGTATAGTAGGTTAAACCGGCGAGCGCCTCCATTTGAGGTGAGCTGGGATTAAAGAGGCCGCCAAGGTTTTCCATTGTAATTTATCGGCGCGATGGATTTAAATCGATTGATTATACGAACCCTGAACCATTATAATGACTTGTGAGCTTCATTGTCAACACCTCGCTGATACACGTCGCGGTAAACAGCGTGAAACAGGGGATATGATAATGCAATTTATGGTATTCTCTTGCATAATAATCCTGGCTGAGCATAATAGAAAAACGGCTTTTTCTTGACTTCAACGGAACGAGTTACCTTTGCCCTCTAAATGAAAAAATACATCTTTATATATTTTTCATTCCTGATTCTTTACATGTTGTTTATACACCCTCCGGCCGCGACTTTCTCTCAGGAAAAAGAGAAAGCGGCGGAAAAATCCGGCAACGAAGAAGCCGCAGAGCCAGTCGTCCGCATTTCCAAGGTAAGAATAAAAGGGGCGAAAGTCCTCACCAAGCAGGAGATAGAGCAGGGCATAGGGACCGGGTTCCCTTCCATCAAGTTCTGGGTGAAGAAGCCCGAGTTCAACGAAGAAGTGCTCAAGGACGATATGGTCAGGATCAAGAGACTCTATGCGAACCAGGGATATTACGACGCCGAGGCATCCTACGAGCTCAAGTTCAATAAGGACAACACGAAGGTCGAGATAACCATAAACATAAAGGAGGGCGAGCCGGTAATACTTACCGAGCTGAGCCTGGAGTATGAAGGGGATTTGAGCGACGACACCAAAAAGGAGATAGAAAAAGCCGTGCCGCTCAAGGTGGACAAGAATTTCTCCCCCAACGGATACCAGCAGACCAAGGGCGCGATCACCGAGATACTCTCCGACAAGGGATATCCCAAGGCCGAGATAGAGGGCGAGGCGCTCGTCAACAGGAAGGAAAAATGGGCGAAGGCGACGTTCGTCATCAAGCCGGGCTCCGTGTACAGGTTCGGCACGGTTACAGTCGAGGGGAACGAGAAGGTGGAGAGTTATATAATTTCGAGGGAGGCGGTCTTCAAGCAGGGCGAGGAATATTCATTGACAAAGATTAACGAAACGCAGGCGAATATATTTCAGCTCGGCCTGTTCAGGTCGGTCGTGATCGACCCCGTATACAACGAAGAGCTGAAGACCGCCGACATGAAAATAATTGTGAAGGAGAGGAAGCAGGGGTCGGTGAAATTCGGCGTCGGCTTCGGCACGGAGGACAAGCTGAGAGGGCAGGTTATCTGGACCAAGAGGAATTTCTTCGGCGGCGGGCGGAGGCTCGAGGTCGCGGGAAAGGCTTCTTTCATCACACAGAGGCTCGAGACGAGCGTGATACAGCCCTATATACTGGGCAGGGATTCGACCCTCACGGGAACCCTCAATTTCCAGAGGGACGACGTCCCGAGCTTCGAGGGCGAAAGCTTCCTCACCTCGGCCGAGCTGCAGAAGGACTTCGCTCAATACTATTCGTCGTTCGGCTCCTTCAACGTGCAGTTCTCAAGGGTGCAGAAGAGCGCGAGGAGGACACCCGAAGAACAGAGCAGGGAAAATTTCTTCCTCACTTTCTTCAACACCGGGCTCGAGCGGGACACGACGGACAACATTCTTAACCCCACGCGCGGCTGGGTGGTCTCAACCGGGCTCGAGTCCTCGTTCAGGGCGCTCCTCTCGGACGTGAATTACCTGAAGGGTACGGTCGAGCTGAGGGGGTACAAGAAATTATACAGGATGATCCTCGCCAAGAAGATAACCGTGGGAGTTATCCAGCCTTTCGGAAATACCGGCACGTTCGACATACCGATATTCAAGAGGTTCTTCGCGGGAGGCAGCACGAGCATGAGGGGCTTCCCTTTCCAGAAGCTCGGCCCGCTCAGCGACGGCGGAGACCCGCTCGGCGGCAACTCCCTCCTCGTCGGAAGCTTCGAAGTCAGGTATCCGATATACGGGGATTTCGGCGGCGTCGTGTTCTTCGACTACGGGAACGTGTACGCAGACGAGTGGAGCTTCCCGCTCGGAGGCATAAAATACGCCCCGGGCGTGGGGCTCAGGTACGATACGATAATAGGCCCCGTCAGGTTCGACGTCGGGTACGCGCTTAATCCCGAGTCGGGCATCAGGCGGGTCCAGTTCTTCATAAGCATCGGCCAGGCGTTCTGATTCTTTTCCCGACACCGCACAATCTGCACTCTTATACAATCCCTCTGAAGCTTCTCTGCTTTTCTTTCCTTTTCTAAAATTTCCCTCTCCCCAGCGTGGGGAACAGTTGCAAGCAAGCGAGCAACTGGTCGCTGTTACAACAAAGGCAGAATGTGTACTTAACTTTGGAACGACAGTGCTTGAGCCAAAATAGTTAGGGTGAGGGGGGAAATAACCTTCTTGTCATTGCGAGCGCAGCGCGGCAATCTCATGAAAAGACAGATCGCCACGGCTCCTACGCCAAGGCTTCGGAGCCTCGCGATGACAGAAATGGGAGTGCTTTTTCTATTTCTGAATAATTCCTAATACTATAAAGGAAAGTATCTCAAACGGGCGAATTGCTGGTGGGGTTCTTAATGACGCTGCTTTCTTCTCCCTCTTCAGTGGCGGTCTCCTCGTCGGCCGTTTCCTCGGGCTTTTTCGCCTCGCGGGTTTCTTTCTCTTCTATGTCGAACTCTATGGAATCCCTGAGCTCGTTCTTTGCCCTCTCGAGCTCGCGCATCCCCCTGCCGAGGGTCTTCGCGAGCTTCGGTATCTCGTTCGGCCCCAGCACCAGGAGCGCTATGAGGAGTATTATTAATATTTCACTCGTCCCTATTCCGAACATAGACCTTATATAATCACACCACGTTATATAATGACACCGCGCTGACCCGGCAGCCGGCTTATATGTGAAAGGCTACCCCATTATGTCCGCATGTTCAATAAACCCTCTGAACCCGCTTTGCCGGCCTGCGCTACAATTTTTCAATATTTGTAGTAAAATGAAACGGGAGAATACAAAATAGCCGCATACAAAGGAGCGTCAACATGAAAGCGATCCGTTATCACGAGTTCGGAGAAGTGGATGTGCTCAAGTACGAAGACGTGCCCGAGCCCGAGCTCGGGGACGACGAAGTCCTCGTTCGGGTGCGGGCCGCGTCCTTAAACCATCTCGACCTGAGGCTCAGATCGGGGAAATCGCCGCGCCCCGTCGACCTCCCCCATATAGGGGGCGTCGATATAGCCGGCGACGTGGAAAGAACAGGAAAGAACGTAAAGGACATCGCGCCGGGCACGCGCGTCGTAATAGACCCGACCGTCAAGACCCCGAAGGGGCCCATGGTCATAGGGGTGAATTTCTACGGGGGGTTTGCAGAGTACGTGAAAGTCCCTGCGGCGAACGCCGTTCCCATACCCGACGAAGTGTCTTACGACGACGCGTCGGCTCTCCCTATCTGCTACGTCACCGCGTGGTACGGGCTCTTCGACAGGGGCGGCATGCAGAACGGCGAGACGGTGCTGGTGCATGCGGCCGGGAGCGGGACCGGGAGCGCAGCCGTTCAGATTGCGAAGGAGGGCGGGGCGTTCGTTATCGCGACGGCCGGGAGCGACGAAAAGCTTGAGAAGGTGAAAAAACTCGGGGCCGACGCGACGATCAATTACAATACCACCGACTTCTCCGAAGAGGTGAAGAAGATAACGGACAATAAAGGGGTAGATCTGATATTCGACCAGATAGGAGCGTCCGTCTGGGAGAACAATCTCAAGTCTCTCAAGATGAAGGGGCGTATTCTTCTGATAGGCGTAGTCGGCGGCGGGCAGACGACGTTCAATTTCGGCCCGGTTATCGTCAAAGACCTCTCCGTTCTCGGAGTCACCGTGTTCAACGCACCGAGGAGCAACCTTATTAACGTAATCAACCTCGTCTCCCTCGGGAGGCTGTCGCCGGTGATAGACAAAAGGTTCCCGCTCTCGGATGCGGCGCTCGCGCAGAAGATGCTCGAAGACAGGAGTCAGTTCGGGAAGGTTATACTGAACCCGTGAGCGTCTGAATTTATGGATCAGCGAAATATATACGGGGACTGCATGATTCCCTGCACCTCAATCCACTACTCTTGCATGGAGCGTTATGATGGATGCGCTTGATTTAGTGCCTCGAATACCGTTAGTGGCCGTATTTTTCGGCATGTTCGTCGTGGTCATACTCTCTATTTTGCTGGGTTACAAAATAGGGGCCTATATCCGGAACCGTTACGGAGAGAAGGAGGAAGGACCGCTAGGCTCAGTCGTCGGAGCGACTCTGGGACTCCTCGCGTTCATGCTGGCGTTCACATTCGGACTGACCGCAAACCGTTATGATACAAGAAAGGAGATACTCCTCGACGAGGTAAACGCGATCGGAACTGCTTTTCTCAGAACGGATTTCCTCGTCGAGCCCTACCGCACGCAGATACGCGGGCTTTTCCGCGACTACGTCGATTTACGCACGGTGTGGATAAAAGAACCGGAGAGGCTTCAGGATTTGATAGCCGAGTCGGAAGCTATCCAGGGTAAAATATGGTCCTTGTCAGTCGAGGCTGTAGCGAAAACACCCAATCAGGAAATCACGTCTGCATACATAGAGTCGCTCAACGAGGTGATAGATCTCCACACGAAGAGAATAATTGTCGCGCTCATGTACCGGATTCCCACACTCATCTGGTATGCGCTGATTTTTGTTACGGTCCTCGCCATGGGCGCCGTGGGATACCAGTTCGGATTTACGGGCGGCAGGAGCCTGATGATAAGCATTCTCCTCGCTCTGACTTTCTCGGCTGTCATATACCTGATTGCGGACATCGACCGCAGCCTTGGCGGGGCGATAAGGATAAGCCAGCGGCCAATGATCGAGCTACAGAAAAAGATCGACGCGGCCGTTCCCAGATAAGGCGCTGGTTTTCGTGAATTTGGCGCGCCTACCGGAGCGCCCCTTCGAAATTCCGGACGAGCGTTTTGGAGTCAGGCTCTTTTAGTCCTGCCGTCGTCAGGAGCGATTCCGCCGTGCCTCTTCCCCCGCGGGACCATGCGTCTCTCATGAAATTCCCTGCTTCTTTCGTCCTCCACCATTCCTCGTCGAACGATTCAGTCATGAAATGACGGAGCACGGGCCCCGCGAGCACGGCTTTAAAACGGAACGGGGCGCCGACCGGGGAGAGGAGTTCCGCGAGGCAGCTCCTCCCGTCGGCCCCGCATTTCGCCGCGCCGCTCATGATATCGGAGAATATTTCGGGCAATTCTCCCGGATCCCCGCACTCCGAAAGCTCCGCAAGGCAGACTGCGCGCCCGGCGTCGAGCCTCGCCGTCATGAGCCGCCTCAAATGCAGGAAATTGAGGAAATCACCCTCCGCGTCTATTTTTACATACTTCCTGAGCCACCTGGGCTCGTATACGAGGCTTCCGAAAAGTGCGGAGAAGATATCGGTGAGCGACTCGTCTCTCAGGAATACGAATTCGAAGTGGTCCCCCGGGTCCGTATATCCGAATGAGAGAGCCTGCCCGAGACACCCGAGGAGCGACTCGTAATCGTGAACGCCGCCCGCGGGGTAGAGGGAGAGGGCCGACTCGAAAGGCGGGTCTAGAGGTAGTGAAAAGCCTTCTACCTCCTTCCCCTCTCTCTTCTCGCTGTCGATAGTTATTTCGCGGGTAGGGGCGAGAGACATGCCTTCGACGACTGTCTTCGCTAAAGCCGCCGGGTCGGGCTTCGGGAAATACCCTCTCAGCTCGGCCGAATTGAAAAGCCGGGTCATGTCGTATATGGAGGCGTCCTTCAGGCCGAGCTCCATCTTGTTCGTAAAAAACCACCCCAGCATATCCCGCGCTATGTAATCCGTATCGGTGAGGAACCTCTTCGCCTCATCCGCTATGCGCGTAATCCCCGGACAGGAGGTTGCATCGAGGAGCGCTCCGTAACTTCCGAAGCCGAGCGCCTCCGAGCATTCGTTGAGTATCCCGAGCTTGCGGAGGCAGAGGGTATTGAGCGCGGATAAGGTCCCGCCGGCTCTCTCCTCGATCTCCTGCCTCTTGTCCCTTTTGGGCTCGGACAGCAGCTCCGCCTTCGCGGAGCGGAGAGTCAGGCTCTTGCCGCACGCGCGGAATTCAGCGCCAGATTCGAGCGCCAGCATCCTGTCCGTGATGTCCGAGGACTCCCCCCCGAGGAAAGCCCCGGCCAGGAATGAGGAGAGGAGGCGATTCCGTGCTCTCTCCTCCTCGTCGCTGCTACCGGATCCGCTCAGCGATAAAAAAAACTCGGGCTCGAGAAGGTCTCTCCGCGAGCCGTATATGCCCTTTGTGCGTATCCCTGTCTTTCTGCCCGTGAGGTTGAGCCACAGCTCCCTCCTGAGCTCCCTCAGGAGCCCTTCGCCCTCTGATCTTATGAACCGGACCGTATCTCCGTTCAAACGCTCTCCCTCTCCTTCAGATTTTAATACGGATTATCCTCAAGCAATTATATAAGACGCGGTCATTCATTAGAAGGGGAGCGTCCGACGCGCGCTCCGGGAGCAGCCTCAGGCAGTTTTGCGGACGGGGGCATTCACGAAAAAGGCGCCGGCCGCGGCCAGGTAACAGCAGATTATGGTGACTACGAACGGGTAGACGTATGTCCCCGTCACGTCGTGCACGTATCCCGCGAGCAACGGTCCCCCTATCGCGGCTATTGAGTAGGAAGTGCCGAATATGCCGTATATGGTGCCGAGCGCGCGTAGCCCGAAAAACTTTCCGAGGAGCGTGGGGAATACAGGCACCCATGCGCTGTAGAAGAACCCGAACAGGAATCCGAAGATGTAGAAAGCCCAGATATGGTCGAAGACGAGGAGCAGTATTATTGAGCTCCCCTGGGCGAAGAAGCATATGAGCAAGACCTTCCTGTACTCGAGCATCTCCGCCAGTATGGAGGAGAGGAGCGTCCTCCCTATTATGCTGCCGAGTCCGATCGCGGCGGGCGGGCCCGCCGCCGCCAGGGCCGCGACCTTGAGGTCTATCTCGAAGTTGTAGAACTGGGTTACGATAATGAGGAACGTCGTGAACCCCAGGAAATACATGGAGTACATGAGCCAGTAGTTGGGCGTCGAGATCGCTTCGAGCGCTGTCCAGTCGTTCTTATTCCCGGGGATGCCGTTGCCCGGGCCCTGCTCCTCTACCTCGACGCCGTTGTCCTCGCCGTAGGGTCTCAGGTTCTTGTCCTCAGGCCTCGCCCTCAGAACGAAAGCGGCCATCAGCACCGTCGTCATCAGCGCGCCTAACGCAAAGAGGGCGTTCCTCACCCCGAAGCCGTTTATGAGCCAGGCGGTGAGCGGGTTCGTTATCAGCCCGCTGAGCGGCACTCCTGTTGTTATAATCCCGATCGCGAGCGCTCTCCTCCTTACGAACCACCTGCTTACGAGAGCGACGCACGTGATGTACAGCACCGCGTCCCCGAGCCCGACGAAGAACCCGTATGATATGTAGAGCTGCCACGTCGTATCCGCCAGACCCGACATGATCATCCCTAAAGCCGCGATGAGCCCGCCGCCGAATATGACGGCTCTCGGGTCGAACCTGTCTATAAGCCTGCCCGCGAGTATGAAGGCGGGGGCCTGGACGAGGGACCTGAAGGAGAAGAGCGACGAGCCCGCTGCGCGCGTGAGCCCGAAGTCTTCGTTCAGGTAGGGGAGAAACACCCCGAACGAGTAGAGGAGTAGGCCGTCCAGTATTATTATCAGCAGGGAAGCCGCAACGATGTACCAGCCGTAAAATATCTTTTTCCCGAACATGCCTCTCTCTTCGATAACTGTTGATAGCAAAGGTTATGATTTCGCGCCGGCGTTACCGGAGAATCCGGGCCGCGGTATAACGCGTCGCTCGTTAAGGGGGGTAATCATACCTGAAAAAAAACGGTTTTTTCCATGCCTGGCCGTGCGTAAGGATGAAGGGCGGAGAGCCTGCGCGTCACCCCTGCACTTTGCCTATCTTCCTGTCGATGGCGTTCGCCTGGCTTTCATACTTGCCCGATTTCAGGGTGTCGCCGGCTTTCTTGAGCAGCGGGAGGTCTTCCTTCGTCCATTCCCCGGATTCGGCTATCCCGGATATCCGCAGAACGAAATCGTCCCTCATCTTCTGCCTCCCGGACGTGAACTCCCAGTTATCGAGATAAATGTCCAGCACGGCAGTGCCTTCCTTCCGGCCGATAGAGCCGGGCACTTTTGCGGCGCCCGCGCCTACCCACGTGATGAGCGTCTCTGATTCCGCGTTCCCGCCGCTTGCGTAGTGCGCCAGCAGCCTGAGCTCGTCCGCTTCCTCCGGGTAGTCGTACGTAGCGGCCAGAATTTTCAATACGGCGGTTTTGCCGAGAGGGCTCATCTCCCGGAGCGCATTCCTTCCGGCGCTGCGGATTACTTTCCATTTGCTGCGGAGAGTATCCGCGGCAACGGCCGCTTCGCCTGACGCTGCGTGCCCCATATTGCCGAGCGCTTCGAGCGCGGCGAGGACGCTTTTAGTGTTCTCGGGTTTATCGTCGCTCCTCGCTTTCAGGAATTCACCGAGCCTGGGGGCCTGGTCGGTGGCGGATGGTCCCATACTGCCGAGCGCGGTCGCGGTCAGCATCCTAACGGATTCATCCTTGTCGTTTAGCAGTGCGGCGACGTCGGAGTTGTATTTCCTCGCGGGCTCGCCGAAGCTGAGCAGCGCGTCGACGGCGTTGATCCTCACTACTTTCGACTCGTCTTTCAGCATCTTTATAACCTGAGGTATCTCCTGTTCGGCCGGGGTCCCGATCTGCCCCAGGGCCCAGGCGGCTTCGGCGCGGACTATCTCGTCCGGGTCCTTCAGGAGGGGAGCGATCTTCGGGACCTCGGAGCCTGCTCCGGGGCCGATCTTGCCCAAGGCTTCGAGTGCCGATGATTTTATTGCAGGGCTCGGGTCCTTGAGGAGCTCTGCTATTGCGGGAGCCATGGCCCGCCCCTTTTCTCCGAGCTCACCGAAGATAAATATCCCGGTGCCGCGGTACTTTATCTCTCTTTTTTTCAGCATCCCGACTATCTTCTCGGTCTGCGGCCCGGTAAATTCTTTTGTCGATGCGAGCGCAGTCGCTGCGTTAGCCCTTATAATCTTGTCATGGCTGTTTAGAAATCCGATGTATGCGTCAGTAAATTCGGTCCTGTTTTCGCCCATTTTCCTCGAGACCATGAACGCTTTATACCTGACCGGCTCCTCTCCGTCATTCATATGCTTCAAAATCTCGGCGGCGTATTCTCTCCCCGGCTCCCCCATTTCGCCTAATGTGTTCATTGCCGCAATGCGTACGGCAGGGTTTGGGTCGTTGAGGAGCCCGGCTACCTCAGGCGCCTCGTCCACTGCGCTGGTCCCCATTTCACCGAGCGCCAGGAGAGCCCCCAGCCTGGCATCGGGGTCCAGGTCCTTAAGCATATACACGACAGCGTCTACAGTATCGTTCTTACCTTTGGCTACAATGCCGATTGTCTCCGCGGCCTGATCCTGGATCTTGCGGTTTTTATCTTTTAACAGCTCTAAAACGGCGCGCCTCGATTCGGGGGGTATGTCTCCGATTCCGGCGAGCGCCTTCAGTGCGCTCGTCCTTACGTATTCGCTCCTGCTCTTAAGCAATTCTGTAATGTCGTCGGCGTAACCTTTCGAGGCTTCCCCGAACTCGCCGAGCGCGGTGACCGCGCTTATTACCACCTTCGTGTCCTCGTCTTTGAGGAATTTCGCGACCCTGGCGCTCTGCCCGGCCGCGGCGGGTCCCAGCATTCCGAGCACCTTGAGCGCGGACGACCTTGCGGACGGGTTCTTGTCGTTAAGAAATTTCAGTATCGCGGGCAGCTGCCGGGCCGTCGCCTCAGGGCTGCTCGAAAGCGCCTCGACCGCCGCCATATTCACCTTCTTGTCTTTATCGCCCAGGAGCTGTATCACGGCTTGAGCCTGTTCGGGGTTGAGACCGCCGATCAGGCCGAGGGCGCGGGCGGCGTTGTAGCGTATGCCGGAGTCTTTGCTGTCCAGGCTCTCCATGATGATGGGTACGAGGTCTCTCGACGATTCCCCCATCCCGCCTGCGGCTTTCAGGGCCGCCCGCCTTATCTGGGGATTCTCGTCCTTGAGGAGCTCCGGGAGCCCTGGTATGTCACTCCTTTTCTTTGATCTCGAAAGCTCGTCGATCGCTCCTTCCCTGACCCCGGGATCGGGGTCCTTGAGCGCCGACGCCAATCCTTTAAGCTGCCATTCTTCGAATATAACGGGGGTTTTGTCCGGTATCCCGGTGATTTCACCGGTTGCGGATCCGGATACGGACGGCTTGAGAAAGCACGGAGCGGCTATCGAAATTACTATCAGCAGTGCGAGACCGAGCCGCGGATTCATCGAGCCGGGGATACCGGCGATTCTCATTCCTGCGTGGCGGATGCTGTGTGACGAACTCATAGAACTTCTCCCCTCGGTTTTAGTCATGATTTTATCGGGCGGGACCGCTCGACTCCCGGCTCTCCCGGGATCTTTCGGCCGTGCGGTGCGGATATTATAGAGATGTATCCCTCATGCTCCTTAAACAGCTAATGCGGTCACAGGCTCCTAAAAGAGTATCCTATGTCTCCCCGCAGTCAATCATTTTTCGCCCGGTGCCCCTGATCGGGCGCGGCCCGCTAATGCAATCACAGTTTATCGCCGCCCCGGGATCGAGTATTATGTTACCGCGGGGAGGATCTCAGCGGGCAAAGCGATAGAGAGGAGCGAAGCCGATGGCGTATGAAACGGAAGACCGGGATTTACTGACAATATTCAAAGACGGTGTGACCAAGGGCCTCAGGGTACTGAATATAAGATCGAAAGAGGCTTACGACACGCTCAGGATCAAGAATACCATCAGGGGGCTTGAGCGCAGGAAGAGAGAAGCGGTTTACGACATGGGGGCAGCGGTTTACAGGACATTCAAGCACACGGGGAAGGTCGTTGAGGATACGGTTTCCGCCAGGTGTGCTGATATCGATAAAACAGAGGCCGAGATCGATCGGTGGAAAGAAGAGCTGAGGCTAGTCCACCAGAATGCCCGGATGGCTCTTGGAAGCGTCATGGCGCTTTCCAAGCCCAGGGTGGTCGCTTTCTGCGACTGCGGGGCGGAGATATACGAGGGGGCCGGATACTGCGGCCAATGCCTCAAAAAGCTCGATTGAGCCCCTAATTCCCCTGGCATGAGAGCGTGTCGCGGCATAGGCTTGCACCGTCCCTTCAAATCAGTTTCATTATCATCAGTCCCGTCTAAGACGCAAATATTATTGAAATTATGTTGACACAGGCCGGGATCGGATATAGAGTTTGATCAGATGGGGTCATAAATTTCCATGACCGAAAAGGCAAACCATTCGAAAGGGTGGGACGCAAAGCCGCAGGCCTCTATGCTCCGGGTATGAGCATCGTGGCGGCTGGGCTGCCGAAGTCGGGATATGTTTTGGGATCCGCTCAGTATCCGCATTCGAATCTTCCCGCTCGATCCGTCTCGTTCGGCTCAGCGTCGGCTGTAATTCCGCACCGCGATTGTTTGCCTATACACCGTAAACGGCTCTTTGTCCGCCTTCTGATAAGGACGCGGCCGTTTCCGGGAGACCGCACGAGGATAACGGGATATGCCGGGCGTGAATGTTACCGGACGAGGAAGGAGTGGAGCAGCGACACGGCTCATCGGGAATGACGGCGAGCTCACGTGCATCGTGCTCGACGGCGGGAGAGGAAGGAGCGGGATCCCGCACGCACTGCTCGGCCCTCTCCGCGATTATTTCGCCCGAAAGGGTATCCGTGTCAGCCTCCTCTCCGATTCCGCCTCTTTAAACGGACATAACATAGAGCGGTTCGAGGAGCTCGCCTCCGAATGCGTGCTCGGCGTGCTTATACCGGACGGGCTCGGCCCCGAAGAGCTCTACGAGCTCGGGTTCCTGAGGGGACGAGGAAAATTCATCCTCACGCTCGGGTATAACGAAACGGGCGCGGAAGCGGATTCCCGGGAAGCGCAGGGCCCGGATGAGGCTCGCGCTTACTGCGATAAATTCGCCAGCGCTCATTTGCCGGGCTTTACAGCGGCCGTGCCGGGCGGATTCCCCGAAGCGGGTCTTATGGAAAGTCTCGACAATGCGCTCCCCGGAATAATAGACAGGTACATAGTGGATTCACTCGCAGGCGCAGGGGCAGGGAGCGGGGCGGGGACGGAAAGCTTGTGCGATACGGCGCTCAGGATATCAGAATACTTCGCGTCGAGAAAGGGATTCGGACTCCCTGAGCTCGACGCTGTCTTCGAAGAGCTCGAGACTTGGGAATCCAGAACCGGGCGCCGGGTGCCGCCGCGCGTGCTCGCCTGCCTGGCTTCTCTCTACGAGGGGCTTCCGGATGTCAACGAAAACGGAGACACGGAACATCAGTGCGCGGGAAAGCGCGTCTATGTATACGAAAGGATACTCGAGCGGGAGACACCGGGATTCCTTGCCGGAATCACTGCTAAAAAGCTCGCGGACCTCCTGTATCTCCGCTCGTCCGGAGAGGGCGGGGAGGCCGGTGACGCCGAGAGGGCGGCAGGCCTGTACAGAGAGGCTCTCGGTTTCTTTGCGCCTGACAGGCACCCCCGGGAGTTCGCTGCGGTCCGCAACAACCTCGGGGCGGCGCTCGTCGCGCTTTGCCTCATGTCCGGCGAGCCCGGTCACGCGAGGGAGGCGGCGGAATTGCTCGGGGAGACTCTGTCGTCGGAAATATTCGAAAATTCCCCCTCCGAGCGGACTCTCGTGCAAAGGAACCTCGCCTCCGCATACGCGGCCCTCGCTTTGCACGAAGACCCGCGCGGGAATTATCAGAAGTCGGTCGAATTGCTGAACGAAGCGCTGGAGGTCTTCAAATCAGGCGGGCTCGAGCGAGAGACCGCAGAGGCGTGCATCGAGATAGGGGACGCGTACAAGTCCTTGGGCGACCTCGAAGCCGATGCGAATAACCCCGGGAAGGCGGTAGAATTCTACGACCAGGCCCTCCTTTATTATCCCGAGGAAATCGCGCGCAGGGAGCACGCCGCAAGCGGCAGGAAGCTCGGCGGGGCGTTTGAAAGGCTCTACAGGGAAAGCGGGGACGAGGGCGAATTGAGGAAGGCCATAGCGGCGTATTCGGAATCGCTTTATGCGTCGGGCGTCTCAGGCACCCCGGGAATCCGTGAAACGGCTCTCTCTCTTTCGGCGCTCTACACGGAGCTTGCGGGACTTCTCGAGACGTCGGGCGATTACGAAGGGGCGGTCGAGAGCTGCAAGGGGCTTCTCTCTCTCTATGACCCGCTCGATCATCCGAACGAATACGCCGAAGCCCATATTAAGATAGGCGGCCTACTCGCGAGGATGGCTGACATAGACGACCGCGCGCTTAACACCGAGCTCGCAGTTGATTCATACAAGGAGGCTCTCGTATATCTCGAAGGGGAATCATGCCCGGAGAGGCGGAGGGAATTGTACGGGATCGTCGGAGGACTTCTCAGGGTGCTCGCCGGGGAAGAGGCCGGGGACCTGAGCAGGAGGATCGGTTTTTATCAGGAAGCTCTCGGTTACTATTCTGCGGGGCTCTACCCGTACGAGCACGCCCTCATAGAGATGGCCCTCGGCGGGGCGTATTCGGAGCTCGGCTCCGCGGACGAGCCCGTGGAGAACGCATGGAAGGCGGTTGAATCGTACAGGAGGGCCCTCGAATACCTTAACCCGGAGGAGCACCGCCCGGAATTCGCCTCCGCACAATATGAGCTCGGCAGGCTGTATGCGCGGCTTTACGATGTTTCAAAAGAGAGAGAGATGCTCGACCTGTCCGCCGGAGCGTTCGAGCGGGCGGTCGCGCATCTGACATCTGAGGGGGAGCCGGGCGAATTTGAGGAGGCCGTGAAGGGTCTCGAGCTCGCGCGGGGACTGATCACTGAGGCGGAGACAGCCGCGGCCCCGCCGGAAGAGCCCCCGTCCGTGATCGAAGTAGGAACTGCGGAGGAGGAGATCGAGAGAGAGAGGCCGCTGCTCACGATAGTGAAGGAGGAGGAATCCGGGGAGCCGCCGGGAGAGCCTCAGTCCGCGGAATCCGCTGATATCGATTCGCCTGAGCCCGAAGCGGAATTCGATAACCCGGCTGAGGCCGTGGAGTATTACGAGCAGGCGCTCGAAAACGTCTCGAGAGAGGATTCCCCTGCCGGGCACGCGTCGCTCAAGCTCCGCCTCGGGAGGGCGTACGTTGAGCTCGGCGAGTCGGGCGGAGGCGCCAACAGCTTCAGAAAGGCGCTCAGGGCGTACGAGGACTCACTCGCTTACTATAACGCGGATGCGTTTCCCCTAGAGTTCGCCGAGGCGCAAAAAGGCGCTGCATCCTCGTGGATGCGGATCGCGGACCAGACCGGCGACGTAAAGGGCTACGAGCGGGCTGCCGCCTCGTATAGAGAAGCCCTCCGGGTAACGGCCGGGGAGAGCGGCCGGCGGGGGCGTGTAGAGATAAAGGAGCGTATAGGGGACATATACCGCACGCTCGCCCAGATGAACGGGGACGCGTCCTGCTACAGGGAGGCGCTTTCGGAATATAAGGGAGCGCTCGAAGACTGCGGTGTTCAAGAACACCCGCTCCAATACGGGAGGATAGAGAAGAACATCGGGATCGTCTGCGGGGTTCTGGCCGAGGCGGAAGACCGCCCGGAGTATTACGTGCAGGCGGCTGACGCGTTCACGAAGGCGCTCGCGGTCTCAGGCCCGGGGGAGCACCCCGCCGATTACGCGGAGATACATAAGTTCATGGGCATGGCGCTCGGGAATATAGCGAGGAACGAGGGCGATCCCGAATATTACAGGCGGGCTATAGAGTCTTACGACAAGGCGCTCGGAGCCGCTCCCGTCGAGTCCCCGCCCAGGGATTACGGCCTGATAATGAAGCAGAGGGCGCAGGCCTGCGAGGGCCTGTTCAGGTTCACCGACTCCCCGGACGACCTGAAATCGGCCGCGCTCTCTTTCGAGGAGGCGCTCGGGTATTACACCTTCGAGCGTGCGCCCGCCGAGTACGCCTCGATCACCGGCGGCCTCGGCGCGATATACCGGCAGCTCGCCGAGAAAGAAGACCCGGCAGAGAACTGCAGGCACGCTCTCAGGTGCTACGAGCGGCTGCTCAGGGTCTATAACATAAAGGAATATCCCCTCGAATACGCGGCCACCCAGAACAACCTCGGCATCGTATACAGGACGCTCGCGGAGCGCGAGGAGAAGGGCAAGAACTGCAAGAGGGCCGTCAACGCGTACAGGGACGCGCTCAGGGTGTACAACGAAAGGGAGCACCCTGCCCTTTACGGCTCGACAAAGAACAACCTCGGCACCGCGTACATGACGCTCGCCGAAGTTGAGGAGAAGGAAGCCAACTGCAGGATGGCGCGGGGAGCTTTCGAGGACGCGCTCAAGGTGAGGACCATACAGGCCTACCCGATGCAGTTCGCCGCGACCCAGAACAACCTCGGAGTCGTCTACAGGATACTCTCGGAGGTGGAGGACAGGGCGAGGAACTGCAAGAGGGCGATAAACGCTTACGAGACGGCGCTCATAGTATATACGATAGACAAGTTCCCGATACAATACGCGACAACGCAGAACAACATAGGCGGGGCGTATACGACTCTGGCCGAGGAAGAGGACAGGGCGAGGAACTGCGACAGGGCAGCCGAAGCGTACCAGGAAGCGCTCAAGGTGTTCACTAAAAATTCCTACCCCGCCCAGTACGAGATCGTGAAAGCGAACCTCGAGCTCCTATGCGAATTCAGCGGGAAGGAGATCACGTCGGCCGCCTCCTGAGCGCGGTCCCGGCGCAATTTCGCGGTTTTTACTTTCACCCCCGGAACGAATATATTAATAACAGTTTTGAGGAACGCTCTCGCACTACTTTTATTCCTTCACGTCATTCTCTCGGGCGAATCGGCCTTCGCCGTCGGCAAGGAAACGCTCGTCGATATAACGGGCGTGGCCGTCGTCGTCGACGATGTGTCGTCTGCCGCGGGGGCGGACGGTCTCAAGGAAGCCGACGTCAAGGCGCTCGTCGAGGACAGGCTCGCGAGGGCGAACATCATGGTGCTCGAAGACCGCAAGTGGACGAGCGTCTTCGGGGGCTCCTATCTCCTTGTCAAGATAATAGCGTCGAAGGCCGTGAGCGGGGACAGGTACGCGGTCTACGTCGACATGGAGCTGTATCAGACCGTCGTGCTCATGGGTAAGAAGCTCGGGCAGAACATCAACACGGCGGCCGCCACGTGGTCCGCGGGGATGCTCCTCTCCTGCAACGCCGCAGTGATAAAGGACTGCGTCGAGGGGACGGTCGGGGAGCTCACGGACCTCTTCATCAAGGACTACATAGAGGTGAACACTCTCAGGTGGAAGCAGGAGCAGGAGAGGCTCCAGAAGGAGGAGTGAAGGGGCGGCGAGTCGCCGCGGACGTATGAATGTGCAGCCCGTTCATGCTTCGATCCATCGACTTCGCTCAGGACAGGCGCGCAGTTCAGGAATAACTTGGTTCCATAATTTGGCTAAAGCTGAGGAGCGACAGAGGGATCGTATACGGGCGCAGGTTCTGCGCCTCAGTACGAACGGGTTTTTGTCTTTAATTTTCTCCTTTGGAAAAGAACGAATGCAAGCAAGCAACAGATTCGAACGAGTGAGAATCTGGACTCTGCGGGTTGAATACTCGAATGTATGTATGCTTGAGATGCACTATTGAAACCAAAACAATTCGGATGTCATTCCAACAAAGGCAGATGAGTAAGTCAACTTTCGCCTCGTCGTGGCCTCAGCCAAAGTAGGTTAGGGTGGATTTTTCTTTTCTTATTTTAAATCCCCCTAAATCCCCCTAAATCCCCCTAAATCCCCCTAAATCCCCCTAAATCCCCC
>JBFMCV010000010.1 GCA_040754335.1 Thermodesulfobacteriota bacterium
CGCTCTCCGCGTGCACGGATGTCTTTAGCCGCCTCCATGGAGGGTCTTCCATGCCCCCCTCAGGTGTTCGAGATATCCCTCCGGAAGCTCGCCTCCCAGGTCGGCGAGCACACCTTCCACCTGGGAGAACTCGGCAATCCCCCCCTTCCCTTTCAGACTCGATAGTATCAGTGATGCCTCTATCACCCCCGGGTCCAGGTGTTTGATCTTCTCGCAATATTCCTCGTCTCTCGGCCCCCGTTTATTCCCCGTATATAGCTCGTACATGGACAAAACCTCGTCCGTTTTTTCTCCCGCAGATTTCTCACTCTTTTTTGCTGCGGTAGTTACCGCAGTATTTATCGCATTATCTATCGCGGTATCTACCCCGGTAAGTACTGCAGTACTTACCGGGGTATTCAAACCGAGCACCTTCTTCGTGGTCGGGTCTATCTCTAGACCCGCCTTTTCCCTCTCTTTAAGGACTTCCCCAGGGCTAGGTACGGAGAACATCCTCCCGTATACCCCAAGGGATGGTTCGACAACTTTAAGGCTGAGCTTTTTCTCGAGAGAATGTATGGCGACCCTGACCGTTTTATCCGACAGACCCGTGAGCTCCCTGAGCTCCTTGAGCCCGATACGCAGGGTAGGGGTCTTCTTCTCTATGCTTTTTTTATAAATTTCACCGTAAACCCTGGATTCAGAGGGTGTAAAGCCGTCGTCCAGGTCCTTTAGATCAGCCGGTTTCATGCCGTGCTCGGAAGGGTAGGGGGGTTTTTTCCTTTCCCTCTTTCTTACCGCACTATCTACCGCGGTAACTATAGCGGTCTCGAGGCCCGTGCCCGGCTCCCGGGAGGACTCCCCCGAGGCCTCGCCGCCGGGTGCTTCCGCGGGTATGTTCCTTTCCTTCCTGAAGCTGTCGAAATACCTTGTCGCGACCCTGTGCGCGTTGAGCGGGCTCCCCCGCTGCTCCATGGATTCGATCATGTCCGACAGCCGGCCGCCTTTGGGGGGCTTTTTTTTCTTAGGAGTTTCTGATGATATATCTTCTTCCTTCTTCTTTTTCTCTTTCATATATGGCCATTACTTCCTTCGCCAGCCTTCTGTAATCCATAGCCCCCGCGCTTAGGGGGTCGTATTCGATTATATGCTTCCCGTAACCGCTCGCCTCCTTGATCTTCACGTTCGAGTGAATAGGGGAGAATACATTCGGGTGAAATTTCCTGTTTATCGCCTCAAGCACCGTGCTGCTGACGGTGGTCAGCTTGTCGTGCATAGTCGGGAGCCCGTAGGGGACTATCGGGAAATCGGGGCGCGACGAATAGACCTCGAAAAGCGTCTCGTCGATCATGCGTACGGCATCCAGTGCCATGGGCTGAGTCTGCACCACGATGATTACGTCGTCCGCCGCGAAGAAAGCGTTAACGGACAGCGTGGCGAGCGAAGGCGGACAGTCTATCAGCACAAAATCATAGTTCTTCTTTAACCGCTTTATCGACTTCCTCAGCCTGTGATCTTTTTCTATCAAGGCCGACATGGAAAGGTCCGCCCTGCTCATGGAAAGGTTCGCCGGAATAAGAAACAACCCGGGCGTCCCGTGCTCGACTATCACCGAGTTTATATCCACTCGGTTATTCGGATCTAACAGCACGTCGTTGATCGTAATCTCGAAATCATTGGGACTGAACCCGAGGTGGGAAGTCGCGTTCCCCTGCGGGTCGAAATCGATAACGAGAACCTCGTTCCCCTTTTCCACGAGACACGCCGCAAGATTTACCGCGGTAGTCGTCTTCCCGACTCCCCCTTTATGGTTCGCTATGGCTATGACTTTCATATGTCCTATATTGCCCTCCGGTAGATGTGAGCTTCTGCACCTTGGACGGGAACCCGTATCTCTCTCGGATCCCAGTATCAATTATAAAATGTCGATTCGAAATGAAAAGGGCAGGGGGCACCGCTCCTGCAGATTGATTTAAGCGGACAAAAATCATATAATATGGCTGGCCAGGGCGTTAAAAAGCCGCCGAAGCTTTAGCGGTATGCATAAAACAACGGCGGCAACCGGAAGGTGGAACAACTTAATGATACCCTTTCTCGCTTTTAATTGTCAAGCTTTTTGATGCCCGTGCCGGAACAAAGCTCCGGCTTGTCCAGGGAGAGATATGCCCGACAAAAAGCAGGACAAAACAAAGATAGTCCAGATATGGGGAGAGATACTCGACGAAGGGTTTACGAGCGTCCCCAACATTCTCCTGAGGTACAGATCCCGGATAGGCCTCAAACCCAAACACATCATGCTCATAATCGACATCATGTCTTACAAGTGGGACTCCGAATACCCGTTCCCCAGCTACTCGACTCTCGCTCTGAGATCGGGAATCGAAGAGAGGAGCGTGAAGCGTATCACACAAGACCTCGAAGAGCTCGGCCTCCTGATAAAGACGCCCAGGTTCGACGATGAAACCGGCGCGCAGGTTACGACGGTATTCGACTTCCGCCCTCTCGTTCAGAAGCTCATCGAGGAAATGAACAAAGGTGGAGGTGAAGAATACGGCGAAGACGAAGAGGAGTATGGAGTTGGGAGGATCTCGAAGGATAACGTCACTCCGCAGAGAACTAAAGAGAAAGAAATCAGTGGCTTAGGGTATGACAAGAATGTCATGGGGGAGGGTGACAAAAATGTCACCCGGGGGGTGACAAAATTATCACCCGGGGGGGTGACAAAAATGTCACCCAAAGAATACTCATATAATAAGAAGACTTTTAGTATAAGAACCCCCGAGGAAAAACTTACCTATAGTAGGGGGAAATCGCGCGGTAAAAACACAACCGGAAATGATGAAAAAAGGGTTAGTAAATATTTACGTGATGCTATTTTCAGAAAAAGGATTTTCGAGCTCTACGATAACCTTAGAGACATAAGGCCGATCGAAGACATTGTTGAAGAAGGAGCTCACAGGGCTTGCAAGGACATAATAGTCAACAGGGTTCTGGAGATAGAAACCAACAGGCCGTCGGTCGATCCGGGGAAGATATCAAAACTGGCAAGGAAGACATTCCCGTATAAAGACTTTCCGCGTGATAGGGGAAAGGCGAGGAACTTCTTCACGGCCGTGCTTTGCGACCTGGTATCGAACCTCATGCTGAGCGCCGTTAGTGGGAAGAAGGGCGGCTAGAATCCATTTTCCAGCGGCTTACTCTAAAAATTACGGCGGCGGGCTCGCGCGGTTGATAAAAGTTCACGACAAATGCCGCCTGTGACCGGAATTTTCACATGCTGGCCGGCCCGCTTCCCGCGGTTGACTTTTGTTGAGGTCTATTTAATATACTTTTCCACAAAAAAATATAGACGGGGGGAGGTAACACATGGCAGCAAGCATCCCTAAGGTAAAAGAAGCAAGAGAAATACTCAAAAAAAATAAAATCGTCATAGCCGGCGTAGGAGAAACGGAGCAGGGCAAGATACCCGACAAGAGCTCGTTCCACTTCCTCTCGCTCGCATCCAAGCTCGCGATCGAGGACGCCGGAATTAAAAAATCCGATGTCGACGGACTCGTTACAGCCTTCTCCCTCGTTGAACACACATTCATGCACTGCACTACGTTCGCCGACTATTTCGGTTTGAGACCCAGGTTCTTCTCGTCCGTTGCCGTGGGAGGAGCGACCGCCGTATGGATGGTGGCCGAGGCCGCCATGGCTATCGCCTCCGGACAGGCAGAGGTCGTACTCTGCGTGAGGGGTGACAACACCCTCTCGGGAATATCCTCCTCCGGAATGGTCGCACTCATCAGGGAAATGTGCCACGCCGAGTTTGAATTTCCCTACGGCCTTACCACCCCTGGGGGCTACGCGCTCGCGGCCCAGAGGTATCTCCACGACTTCAAAGCCACACGCGAGCACCTGGCCGCGGTCGCAGTGACGATGCGCAAGCACGCCGCCCTCAAGGAGAACGCCATGAACAAGGAGCCCCTGACCGTCGAAGAGGTCATGAGCTCCCGCGTCATCGCCGACCCCCTCACCAAGTACGATTGCTCCATCATCTCGGACGGAGGCGCCGCGTTCATAGTCACGACCGAAGCCAAGGCAAAAGAACTGGGAATTAAAAACCCCCTCGCTTACCTTTGGGGCATGGGCCAGGGCTATTCGCACCAGTATCTCACGTCGCTCCGCGACCTGAACCAGATCTATAACGCCATAGACAGCTCCGGCCAGAGGGCTTTCCAGACGGCCGGCATAGGCCCCAAGGACGTAGACGTCGCGTTCCTTTACGACTGTTTCACCATAACCGTGCTTCTTGAGCTCGAGGGGCTCGGCTTCGTCCCGAAAGGGGAGGGAGGCCCGTTCGCGCTCGAAGGGCGCATGGAGATAGGAAAGGACCTGCCCGTGAACACCCACGGCGGGCTCCTGTCCCAGGCTCACCTGGGAGCCATGCATCACGTCGTCGAGGCGACGCTCCAGCTGAGGGGAGCGGCCGGCCCCAGGCAGGTCAAGGACGCCGAGGTGGCGCTCGTGCACGGGAACGGAGGCATCGTCTCCGCCCACAGCACCGTAGTCTTGGGCAAGGAACCGCTTTCTTAAACTCGAAAAGGAGATTCTTGAAAAATGGCTGAGAACAAAACGTACGAAAAACCGCTTCCCGACTTCCGCCCGGAGACCAAGCCTTACTGGGACGGATGCAAGAAGCACGAGCTCCTGCTGCCCAGGTCGAAGGCGACAGGGGAGTTTTTCTTCTACCCCCGCGCCATGTCCCCGGGCAACGACATGTCGGAGGACATAGAGTGGGTAAAGGCCAGCGGCAAGGCCAAGGTATGGACATACGCGATCCATTACATGGGCCCTACGAAGGCATACAAGAACGACCCCCCCTACGTGGTCGCGCTCGTCGAGACCTCTGAAGGGGTAAAGATGATGACCAACATCGTTGGCTGCGACCCGAAGGACGTCTTCATAGGCATGGACGTCGAGGTCGTGTTCGACGACGTCACCGACGAAGTGACGCTGCCCAAGTTCAAGCCCGCGAAGTAACGCGAAAGGGCGAGGGGCCGCCGCATCGTGCGTGCGGCTTCACCAGGCGCTCGATATACATATTCGAAGGAGACTCTGCAAATGGCACAGGAAGACACACGGCTTTTCTATGAAGACCTCGACATAGAGGCCGAGCACAAGAGCACCGGCAGGACCATAACCGAGACTGACGTCGTGAGCTTCGCCGGACTCTCGGGCGATTTCAACAACATGCACATAGACGAGGAGTTCGCGAAGAACACCGTGTTTAAGACCAGGGTCGCACACGGCCTGTGTGTCCTTTCAATTGCGTCGGGCCTCTGGTTTACGATGCCACGCCTTGCGACGATCGCCTTCATGGGCCTCGAGGACTGGAGGTTCTCGGGAGCCGTAAAGTTCGGCGACACAATCCACATCACCCGTAAGCTCGTCGAAAAAAGAGAGCACAAGCGCCCCAACATGGGCTTTCTCATATTCGAGGTCAACGTCCACAACCAGTCGGGAGAAGTCGTCCAGAAAGGGAAGTGGGTGATCCTCGTCCAGAGGAAAGAAAACGCCTGAACCGGGGGCCGTCACGCCCCCTCGATACCAGACCGGATATCCGCCCGCCCCCCGCGGGACGCGCGGGCAACCCTTATTAATAACTCAAAATTATCTTGCTAAGACGGCTTGTTACATAAGAATTTTGGGCCCCGTCTAAAAAAGTATCTTGACACGGATAAGCCAAATGTGATAAAACCCATTCCATATGGTTCTAGTCACCTCTGTGGAAGGTGGAAAATCCACAAAAACACAAATAACATAAGGAGGTATGGAGAGAAATGGCAATAGATATGTTGCTAGGCTACGTTTTGTTGCTTGTGGGTTTCGTGTTCTTCTGTAACGGTATGACCGTGCTGGGCAAGACAGGGGCTAAGGAAGTCGGCGTTCTGAACCTGGCCGTCGCTATATTGATTCTCATAGCGGCATGGCAGCTGCACACGTTGCAGTTGACCGCGGCCACGGCTCTGGTCTCCGTATTCGCTCTTATTTACTTCCAGGTTGCGGGAATATTCATCCACGGCTATGACGCAAAAGGCCTCGGATGGTTTTGCCTTTTCGCGACCGTCGTGTTCATATGGTACGGCTACCACTTCTACACGCTGGAAGCCGCTATACCGGGCATGATGTACTACGCCATATTCTGCTGGGCGTGGGCGCTGCTCGTTTTCCTGGCCTTCCTCGTGTTCTCGATGGGGAAAGCTCTGGCCCCGGCAGTCGCATGGCTCTTCCTGATCGAGTCGATACTGACCCTTCTCATTCCGGGCATGCTTCTCCTCACCGGAAAGTGGGGTCCTGTAACGGCGGTCAGTGCAGCAGCCGGCAGTTAAATTTGAAAAAAATTTAAAGAGGATTCTTTAACGAAAGGGAGGATCGCGGTTTAATCCGCTATCCTCCCTTTTTATTTCACTCCCGGATGGCCCGGCCTTGCACTCACCTGCGAAAATTTTTAAAATAAGAGTAAGTTAATCCCGAGGAGGTCTGATAATGAGAGACGTATATATTCTTGGCGTGGGGACGACTGCCTGCGGCAGATTCCCGGATAAAGCGGCCCATGTGCTCGGGCGCGAGGCGGCCTGGGCGGCGATAAAGGACGCCGGAATCCACCCGCGAAAGATAGAGATCGCTTTTTGCGGTCACGTATACCAGGGCATGGGCGTGGGCCAGAGGACCCTTAAAGAGATAGGGCTCGTCGGTCAGCCCACGATTAACGTCGAGGGCGCCTGCGGGAGCGGCACGCTCTCGTTATGGGAGGCGTGGAGGACTATCGCGTACGGACAGTACGACATCGCGCTTGCCCTCGGCGTAGAGAACCTGAGCAGGGTAATGTCCGGTGGGCCGCTGCCACTCGAGGAAGACGACATAGAGGTCGCGCTCGGCATGGGCATGCCGGGGCTTTATGCAATGAGGGCGAAGAGATACATGGCGGAATACGGCGTCACGCCAGAGCAGCTCGCGAAGGTGGTCGTCAAAAGCAGACACCATGCCTCTATGAACCCGGTTGCGCAATACAGGAAAGAAACCACGATAGAAGAAGTGCTGAACGCGCCCATGATCGCGGACCCGCTCAACAGGAACATGTGCTGCCCCGTCGGGGACGCTGCGGCCGCCGCGGTCCTCTGCTCGGCCGAGCTCGTCGACAAGCTCGCGGTAAAGGAGCCTATAAAGATCCTCGGATGCGTAGCCCAGTCGGGCAAGTACTCGAGCCCCAAGGGTCTTACGTGCGATCCTTCGGAAAACGTGATGAGGACTACCAAGATGGCCTATGAGATGGCCGGTCTCGGACCCGAGGACATGGACGTGGCCGAGATACACGACGCCTTCGCCATAGCCGAGATGATGGTCTACGAAGCCCTCGGATTCTGCGGGAAAGGGGAGGGCGCCAGGCTGATAGAAGACGGAAGCACCTGGATAAACAGCGGCGGTGTAGCAGTCAATCCGGGCGGCGGGCTTCTTTCGAGAGGCCATCCCGTAGGCGCGACCGGACTCCTTCAGACGGCCGAGATCGTGTGGCAGCTCCGGGGAGAAGCGGGCGCGCGCCAGCAGAAAGACGCCAAGGTCGGTATAATCGAAACGATGGGCGGAGCCCAGCCGGCCATGGACGGGATCACCTGCGTCGTTAGCATCCTGGGTAAATAAGATTGTCATTGCGAGGCCCCGTTCGTCCTGAGCTTGTCGAAGGATGAGGGGCCGTCCTGACGAACGGCAATCACATATTTTTCTTGGCACTGCATCTTCGTCCTACACGTAGGAGTGACTTCCAGCCGCGATAATCTTCAATTCCCTCCTTTTGTAAAGGAGGGTTAGGGTGGATTTAGTATTATTCTTGGCCATACATAAACCCGTTCGTGCTGAGCTTGTCGAAGTATGAACGGGTTTATTTCTCGCGAGGTGAGTACCGCCCCTTTTATTGATAAAACCATGAATGATTTAAATGACGCAGCACGGGCATTTGTAGAGCTCGTCCTTTCTTCGAAAAACACCGTAGCCCTTACCGGAGCGGGCATAAGCACAGAATCCGGCATCCCGGACTACCGCTCCCCCGGCACGGGCCTCTGGGAGAAGATGGACCAGTCCGTAGTATCGCTGGAGGGCTTCCGGAGGGCGCCCCACCGGTACTACGACTACGCGCTCGAGCTCTACCCGGTCAGAAAATCTGCAAGGCCCAACACGGCCCACCTGATGCTCGCCGAGCTCGAAAGGAGAGGGCTCCTCAAGGGTGTAATTACACAGAACGTGGACGGGCTCCATCAGGATGCGGGCTCGGAAGAAGTCCACGAGCTCCACGGCTCCTTGAGACAGGCGGTCTGCCTCGGGTGCAGCGTGCTCGAGCCCATGGAAAGCGTCATGGAGAGAGTAATTTCCGGGGAGAACCCCCCTTTATGCAAAGAATGCGGCGGCGTGCTCAAGCCGAACGCCGTCTTCTTCGGGGAAATGCTCCCTCATGTACCCTGGCAGAGCTCTATAGAGCTTGCCCGCGGGGCCGCCCTCTTTATCACCATAGGCTCATCGCTCCAGGTCTCGCCCGCGAATACGCTTCCCGACATAGCCCTTCACGGGGGAGCCGGGCTCGTTATACTGAACCTGACCCCCACCCCCTTCGACGGGGACGCCCGGCTCGTGGTCAGGCAAAAAATAGGCGAGTTTTCCTCCGCCGTTATGGAAATTCTGGCCGCTTCAAAGGCATAAAATATAATTTATTATTTTCATCCCGGTAAAATTAAGCCTGCCGCTTAAAATTTTTTCAGATTCTTAAAAAAACCTATTGACAATACCCCGCCAACTTTGATATAAGTAGCTATGATGGGGTGTTGAATCGTAGTTATCTACGTTTCTCCTCTTGAGGTTGGTAACAATCCGGTTTTAAAAATCTATATAAGGAGGTTTGTAATATGCCAAGTCATCTAAATGTCCCTTTGAAGTATTGGGAGCTCACTAAGGAGGTTCCACCGCCTCCTATAGAGAGAGACATCAAAACGTGGATCATAGCGAACCCGTCGGACCCGCTATGGGACATCGATGTTCTCCCTCTTACCTATACTGACAGCCGCTGGTCTGCTTTCGTCGTTAGAGTAGATGCGGCTACCAGGCAGCGTCTTTGCCCGAATCCCCCTCTTACGGTTTGGGACGGAGAAAACGCAGATTTGGTCGAATACTGGTATGTCGACCACAAGAATACGATGTTAGGCCCATACCTTGAGTTCGGCGTAACGATTTCTGCTACGTACAAGGACCCGAAAGGTAATGTATGGAAAGCCGGTTACTATCCATATATGTACCTCACCGGCGACGCTCCGGTTGATGCCGGCCGTGTTCTCGGCTTCCCGAAAAAGATGTCATACATCAGGTGTACGACTCACGGCGGGGAAAAGGGAACCGATTTCTTCGGTTTTGCAATGTCCCGTAATGGCTACCTCTTGCACAGCGCAACGGGTAAATTCGATGACAAGCAGGTAACACCTCCATTCTTCTATGGGAAGACTGACTGGGGCAAGTTCAACATGAAGGTTATCACCAGACCGGATGTTTCAAGCTCAGAGTGGCAGCTTACCTATCTGCCTTCGGAGTTGCCAGCCGCATTCAACATCAAGGGCCATCGCTTCCAGATTAAGCCGGAGCATACGCGTACGGCTTCAGGCGACGCTATCAACTGGTTCGCTCAGGCGACCCCGTTTGATAACATGGGCGCTGAAATCAAGATCCAGGAAGTTACTGGTCTTATTTCGTTCGTGTTCGACCTTATCATCCCGCCGGCCAAGGTTCTCTGGACAGAGACCTATGAGCGTCCGGCCAGCTACAGGGGATATGCTACACCGTACAAGTACGGCCTGCGTCAGCAGTTCCCGATCAGCCAGGGGTCATAAGCGGTTTAGGCTTTTGTGTTTTGGGCAGTGCAACAAAGAAAACGAAAATTAATAGGAGGTATTTGCAATGGGTTTACAGGCAAATGAATATAGCTACCCGTGGTTGGCAGAGGGCGAAGTACCCCCACTACCATTAGATAGAGATAGAATTCACATAATCAGCCAGGGCGTTGCTGACCCTGTGTTTGACTATGACATTATTCCGCTCACCTATACGGAAAGCCGCTGGATGGCCTACGTTATGCGCGCGGATCTGAAAGACATGAAGGCTGTTACGCCGAAGCCGATCGACATTCAGGACGACGTAATCGAGTTCTGGTACGTTATCCACAGAAACACGATGCTTGGGCCATACATGGAAATGGGCGTAACGTTCTCGGCAGTAGTAGACTCGGGCGATGGCCAGATCTACAAAGCCGGATACTACCCCTACATGTATCTCTCCAACGATTCCCCGATTTTCGCAGGAAAGGAACCCTTCGGATTCCCGAAGAAAGCTGCTTACATCGCGGGTTTCGAGCATGGAACAAACAACAACTACTTTAACCATTTAATGGAGCGCCGCGGTTATATTCTCCACACCGCGAACGGCCGCTACTCCGATAAGCCTCTTTCCACGAGACCTACGTTCTATGGAAAGACCGACTGGGGCCGCATGAATTATCGTATCACCACGAGGCCGGACGTAACCAACAGTATCCATGAGGTTACTTACCTTCCGTCCGAGCTTCCCCCGGGATTCGGAACAGGCCACCGCTTCCAGCTGAATCCGGCAAGTATCCGCACCGCAACGGGTGCTGATATCCGCTCCTGGTACCTGAACGGCACACCGTTCGACTACATGGGCGGCCAGATTCCGGCTAAGGAAGTAGTAGGTATCATCAGCTTCACCTTCAACCTCATCATCCCGCCGGCTAAGACCATCTGGACGAAGACGGTTGAAAGGACAGAGGCTGACTTTGGCTCGATCATGTACTCGACTCCGTTCAAGTACACGATGCGCCATCGCTTCCTGCTTCCACAGTATTCACAGGGCTAATTTATCGGTCCCGTGCAAGCTGGAAAGTAAAGACGTCAATCAGAGCAGGGTCCCCTCACCCGAGGGGGTCCTGCTTTTTTATTCTTTTTGACGTTCTATATACAGAGCCGGATTCTGTGGGGATCCTATTTGTCGTCATGCTGAACTTGTTTCAGCATCTCGTTTTTTAAGTCCGTTCATCCTGAGCCTGCCGAAGGACGTTGGCGGGTAAATAAAAACAAGCCCTCCTACACTTGCGAGCTCTCACCTTCCTTGATTTTCGAAGAAAATATATAGAATTTCTTTCTGTCCCTGCGGGACCTGTTCCCGTCGTAGCGTCTCAGGGCCTCCCAGAGCTTCTCCCAGCTGAGCTCGCCGAGAGTCGTGTATATTTCCCTTCCCCGCCGCTCGTCTTTAACGGACATAGTGAAGCTGACCATCCGTAATTCCTCCGTCTGGATGAATGTTTAAAATAAATTGTCTGCTGGGACTCCTCCGACCCGGAACCCCGGCATACACCCCCCGGTGCATCAACTGCCATCATAAATTGGGAAGGTTAAGAAAATATTTCGCGGCTGTTAAAGATCTATTAAGAGTACTCCTTTCATATTCTAATCCGTAGGAGCGGCTTTCCTGAATAGATCCTGAAATAAATTCAGGACATGGTTCAGGACAGGCCGGCCGCGATTCCTTAAATTCCCTCTTTTGGCAAAGGAGGGCTAGGGCGGATTTAATATTTTTATTAGACCCGCGGAGTAAAAAGGGTAGGGGGGTTACAGATTCAGCTCGAGCTCCTGCCCCTCGTCCGCTTCATCTTCACCGTGCGGGAATATCTTGTCGGGCAGTCCCATAATGCGCCTGAGCGATTTGATCTCCTGCGCTGCGTGCTTCTTCCTCTTTTTCATGCGCCGCGTCCTCATCCTGAGGAGTATCATCGCGTACGAGAGGTCGGTGTCGCCTATCCATCCGGTATAGTCGAGGCGCCCCTTCTCGGACATCGAATTCTGAAGAGAGCGGAACAGGCTGTATTCCTCGTCCGGTATGAAGTTATCGAGAAACGTGTAAGCGTCCTCGATGATCTCTCTCTCTTCTATATAGTCCTGGTGCAGGAGGTATATGGAGAGGGCGTGCCTTATGGTCGTCTGCGGGTAGGGGAGAAGAGATTCGGGGAGAGCGCCCGGAAGGACCTTTAGGGGCTCGGGGTTTTCCTGCTCGTTTATCAGGGAGAGCAGGTCGCCGTACTCGGAAACAATTTTTTTGGGATGAATGCTTGCGTTTTCCGTTTGCACAATAAAATCCCTGAGCCGCCGATGTACCGGAACAAAAAACCGAACGCGGCTGCCGGCGCAGCTTCCGCGCACGCTCAATTCCATTCTGTAAATTTTATCTGGGTCCCCGCAGACTTCGCATACAGGGCGAACGGGAATGTGGTAACCGGTTGTTTGCCTTTTGCGAAGTCTCACCCTAATTCTATCACGTCCGCGTGAGGTTTGACAGTAGCTGAAAAAAAATTTCACGCAGATTTTCTACTTTATGCTCGCGCAGTACGCCATTAGCGATTTTCTATTTTTGTAGTATCCTAAGTACGCGATTAGACCGATCATCAGCCAGGGTGGACGGAGAACTTTAAACACTTGAAATCATTATCCGGTAAGAACTACGTTCTTGTTCTGATCGCCCTCGGCATCGTCTTCGGTGATATAGGGACGAGCCCGCTCTACGCCTTCCGGGAATGTTTCTCTCCCAAATACGGCATCGAGGTAATACACGAGAACATACTCGGGGTTCTCTCCCTGATCTTCTGGTCTCTCATTATCGTTATCTCCCTTAAATACACGACCTACGTTATGCGCGCGGACAACGACGGAGAGGGCGGCGTCCTTGCGCTGCTGGCCCTCCTCATTTCGAGTAACGGTGTGATTAAAAAATTCAGCCGGGTCGTGTTCGGTCTCGGTATATTCGGAGCGGCGCTATTCTACGGGGACGCCATGCTGACGCCGGCGATATCCGTGCTGAGCGCGGTCGAGGGGCTCAGGGTCGCATCACCCATATTTCATGACTACGTGATCCCGATAACCCTCGGGATACTTACGTGCTTCTTCTTTTATCAGAGTAGAGGGACGGGGCGCGTAGGCACGCTGTTCGGCCCTATAATGCTCGTATGGTTTCTTACGCTCGCGGGTCTCGGTATCGTATGGATTGTAAAACACCCGGAGGTACTGGCGGCGCTTAACCCGCTCCACGGCGTGGAGTTTTTCGTAGTGAACAAGGTCCACGGATTCCTCGTGCTGGGAGCCGTGTTCCTGGTCGTGACGGGCGGCGAGGCCCTTTATGCGGATATGGGGCATTTCGGCGGGTTCCCCATCAAGCTCGCATGGTTCGCGCTCGTGCTCCCCGCGCTGCTCCTCAACTATTTCGGCCAGGGCGCGCTTCTTCTCTCCAGGCCCGAAGCGGCGGAGAATTCGTTCTATCTCCTCGCTCCCTCGTGGGGTCTCTATCCGCTTATCATACTTGCGACCGTTTCGACGATCATAGCCTCTCAGGCGGTCATCTCCGGGGCGTTTTCCCTCACGTCCCAGGCGCTCCAGCTCGACTTCCTGCCGCGAGTCAAGGTCATTTACACGTCCCCCGAGCAGATGGGGCAGATATACATCCCGTTCGTAAACTGGCTTATGTTTCTGGGGACGATTTTCCTCGTCCTACTGTTCCGGTCTTCCGGGAACCTCGCGAGCGCATACGGCGCTGCCATAGTCACGCTCATGGTCATAACCACGCTCCTCATGTACGTATGCTCGGTTTCTATATGGAAGTGGAACGCGCTCTTGGCCGTTCTGGTCACGTCCTGTCTGCTCATAGCCGATCTGGCGTTTTTCGGCGCGAACATAATCAAGGTCAACCAGGGCGGCTGGTTCCCGTTTCTTATAGCTCTCGTCGTGTATCTGATCGTGCTTACGTGGACGAGGGGCAGGAGGGCTTTGGCGGAGGAGTTCAGGAAGGAGGAGATATCCTTCGACCTCTTCCTTGCCGACCCAGCCCTGAAATCGGTCCCGCGAGTGCCCGGAACCGCCGTCTACATGTCCAAGAACCCCGAAGGCGTCCCGCGCACCATGCTCCACAACTTCAAGCACAACAAGGTCTTTCACGAGCGCATAATAATCCTGACCATATACACGGAAGGCGTCCCGCGCGTGCCGTGGCCTAAAAAATTCAAGGTGGAGGAGCTCTCCCACAACTTCATCCGCGTGATAGCCAGCTACGGGTTTATGGAGACGCCCGACATTTCACACGTCGTAAGACACCTGAAGGACCAGGGGATCGAATGCAGGATAGACGAGATAACGTTCTTCCTCGGCCGGGAAACGATAGTCGTCCGCGACCCGAGGGGCATCTCGGGGTTAAGGAAGCAGCTCTTCGCCTTTCTGTCCCAGAACATGCTCCCCGCGACGGCCCACTTCAACGTTCCCCCCAACCGCGTGATCGAAATAGGTCTGCGCATACAGATCTAGTACATTCCTTTTCTTTTCTGTCATTGCGAGCCGCGGAGCAGCGCGGCAGTCTCGTCTCATATCATGGTGTGCCGCGTGCCCGTAGGAGCGGCTTTCCTGAATAGATCCTGAAATAAATTCAGGACATGGTTCAGGACAGGCCAGCCGCGATAGAAAGTTGTCATTTCGAACCGAAGAGTGAGAAATCCGTTGTGCCTTTTTTAGTCACCTCTCCCCGGAGTGGGAGAGGGTTCGGAGGGGTCTAAACGGGCACCGAAGTAACGGAATGGACCGGGGACATAGGTAACACTTTTTGATATAATGGCTGTCTTGAGAAAGGCGGATGCCGGAGCAGCTCGTATCGGCGTCGGCGCTCGTCTGAACCGAGCCTGCTACTTAGTTTCCCTCCCCCTTTAGGGAGGGGGAGGGGGAGGGATTAACGGTTCTGAGCAAACGTAAAAACCGGATGCCTCTGCTAACATCGGAATCAGCTGTTGAACTTTTGAAATACGCTCAATAATTGATCGGGGATCTCGCATTTTTCGTAGGAGTGGCTTTCCTGAATCGATCCTGAAATAAATTCAGGACATGGTTCAGGACAGGCCAGCCGCGATCTCCACGGTATGATTTTGGCAACGTTCTGGGACACAGGTAACAGGTGTTCGGAGACATGGGTAACATATACTATAAACGGCTCGAAGCAGAGGCTCGCTTCGATAGGCTTCCCTCGGATAATTACCGCGTATTTTCTTACGGGTCGGACATGGCCCAACATATAGTTAACATAAGATATCTTATCGGCTGTTCGATGTATCAATTATTCAAGGGGGTTGAGCGCATTCCTAGTGCCGCTATTGCTAATGATAAACTTGAATCAGTAAGGAAATACGATCCGCCCAAAAAATTTTTTTCAAAAGGATTTTTATTGTTTTATCTTGAAGTTATTTGCAATAGCGGTATTAAGATTCACCCTTTCCGAACCTTTTTCCGCCAAATCCGGTAAAATTACCAGCCACTATGAAATTCGGCGCTCATGTCTCGATCGCGGGCGGCATCGACAAGGCCCCGGAGCGAGCCCATACGCTCGGCTGCGAGTGCTTCCAGATGTTCACGCGCTCCCCGCGCGGCGGTAAGCCGCCCGTTCTCGGCAAATTCCTCGTCGATTCCTTCCTCGAGTCATGCTCCTCGTACGGCCTCACGGACTACTACATCCATACTCCCTATTACATCAACCTGGCATCAGAGAAAAAGGAGCTCAGGCGTTCGTCCGTCGCCATAATCAGGGAAGAGCTCGAAAGAGGAAGCATCATCGGCGCTAAGTACGTCATGACCCACCTCGGGAGCTCAAAGGGCATAGACCGCGCACAAGCCGTCGATATGGTCACGGAAGGCGTCGCCGCGATACTCGAAGGCTCGGACGGCCTCTCGACCGAGCTCCTGCTCGAGAACACGGCCGGCCAGGGAGAAACGATCGGAGATACGTTCGAGGAGCTGGCCAGGATCCTGAACGAAGTCGGGAATGCCCGGCTCGGCATCTGTATCGATACCGCGCACCTCATCGCCTCGGGCTACGACATTAGGACAAAGCCGTCTCTCGCAAGCACTATAGACGCGCTTGGCTCCGTCATAGACCCCGCCCGCATTAAGCTCCTGCACGGCAATGACTCCAAGGCCGGTCTCGGCGAGAAAAAGGATAGACACGAGCACATAGGGAAAGGAAAAATCGGTGAAGAAGGGTTCAAAGCCATACTCGGCAGCCCGGCCCTCAAAAAACTCGACATGATAGTCGAGATACCGCCCGAAGAAGTCGCCCCCGATATCGAGCTTTTAAAGCGCATGAGAAGTGAAACTTAATACAGGCGCCCGGCTGAAACGTAGCGCTTCGCACCCCCGCTTTACAATGCCTCCCACAAAGGGAATTATAAAGGCATGACCGACCCCATACCGGCAGCTAAAGGCGAACACGATCTCTTCATCCTCCCCGCGATGGCGAACAGGCACGGGTTGATCTCCGGAGCCACCGGCACCGGCAAGACAGTAACGCTCCAGGTACTGTCCGAGAACTTCAGCATGATGGGAGTCCCGGTCTTCGTGGCCGACGTCAAGGGCGATCTCTCGGGCCTCTCCCGGCCCGGGAGCGAAAACCCGAAAATCATAGAGCGGATTAACAGGATCGGCCTCTCGAATTTCAAATTCGGTGAATCCCCGGTCGTCTTTTGGGACGTCTTCGGTGCACAAGGCCACCCGGTCCGCACCACGGTATCGGAGATGGGGCCGCTCCTCTTGAGCCGCCTTCTCAACCTCAACGACACACAGACCGGGGTGCTCACGCTCGTATTCGAGATAGCAGACGACAACGGGCTCCTCCTCCTCGACTTGAAAGACCTAAGGTCGATGCTCCGGCATGTAGGAGACAACTCTTCCTCCTTTACGACCGGATACGGGAACATCTCCGGGGCGAGCATAGGGGCCATACAAAGAAACCTGATCACGCTCGAAAACGAGGGAGGCGACGTGTTCTTCGGAGAGCCCGCCCTCGACCTCGATGATTTTCTCAGGACAGACCCCGCCGGGCGCGGCGTCATTAACATTCTCGCCGCAGACGGGCTCATCCGCTCGCCGGTTATATACGCCACGCTGCTCCTCTGGCTCCTTTCCGAATTATTCGAGCAATTGCCCGAAGCCGGCGACCCCGAAAAGCCAAAGTTTGTGTTCTTCTTCGACGAAGCCCATCTCCTCTTCGACAACGCGCCCAAAGCGCTCCTCGATAAGGTAGAACAAGTCGCCCGTCTCATACGCTCAAAAGGCGTTGGGGTCTATTTCGTGACTCAAAGCCCTCTCGACATACCGGATATTATCCTGGGTCAGCTCGGGAACAAGGTCCAGCACGCGCTCCGCGCATATACCCCCCGCGACCAGAAGTCCGTCAGGGCCGCGGCCGAGACCTTCAGGACCAACCCCGCGCTCGACGCGGGGAAAATACTCATGGAGCTCGGCGTGGGCGAAGCGCTCGTATCGTTCCTCGACAATGAAGGTAGACCGAATATCGTTGAGCGCGCAATTATCCGCCCCCCGTTCAGCAGGATAGGTCCGGTCACTCCCGAAGAACGCGGCGCAGTAATTCAGAATTCGCCGCTTCGCGGCGTTTATGAAAAAGTAGTCGACCGCGAGTCCGCATACGAGATGTTGAAAGACCGCGCGGTGAGCGCACATGCGGCAAAGCCCGCACCTAAACGCAAACCAGTACGGAGGAGCGACACGCCGATCGAGGCGATGGCAAAAAGCGCAGCGCGCTCCGTCGGAAGACAAATAGCAACAGAGCTCGTGCGCGGCATACTCGGCTCTTTTCTCGGCGGAAGACGCCGCTGATAAAGAGTTCGTGTCCGCACCTCTCCGCGCTATACAACCCGTCCAAATTATATTGCCAGGTTAAAATCAGGTATTAAACCGAAACCTTAATAGGTGTGGATAAAAAAACAATATCTAATACTCGGCTTTAATATATGGGGAAACATGACGGCGATTCCGAATGATTCTAAAGAGGGATTGTTATCAGTTCGTGATCACTAAATCTCACGAACCGTAGATTACTATTAAATAACAAAAACCTGCTTGCTCCCGCACATCGCCGGAATCACATATCAAAACATGCACTGTAGAAACGAATCGCACATCTTTATATCTATATTTGAAATACCCCGAATCCAAAACGAAAACAGAAGGCAAATAAATGAAATTGATAAAAACGATTTTTGTAATATCGCCTGCCCATATTCGTAACGCGTCATTCAACTTCTCCCCTCCCTCAAGCTTCTTCATCAGCTATACTCAAATCCGAATTTATCGAAAGGAGGAATTCAAGCATGTCAGACACATTGAAGGCCGGAGACAAGGCACCCGGCATTGAAGCCGAAACCTACGGCGGCGATAAAATCAAACTCAGCGACTACCGCGGGAAGAAAACGGTCGCGCTTTACTTCTACCCGAAAGACTACACGGGCGGATGCACTAAAGAGGCATGCTCGCTCAGGGACGGCATGAGTGACCTCGAGAAGCTGGGTGTTCAGGTCCTCGGAGTCAGCACGGACAGCGTCAAGTCCCATGAAGGCTTCAAAGAGAAACACGGCCTCAACTTTCCTCTCATTAGCGATAAGAGCAAGGACATTATCAAATCATACGGAGTCGTAAGCGATTCGGGGAGCGCGAGGCGCGAGACTTTTTTAATCGACAAGTCAGGCGTAATACGCTACATCTGGACGAAGGTCAAAACGACTGAGCATGCCGAAGAGATCGCCGAAAAGGTAAAAGAGCTTGGGCTCGACTGAATAAAAATCAGAGTGAGCTGCCGCAGTAGGTACACTGTGCAGGAAATGAGGCGCTGCGGATAATATATCTGCACTCGGGGCATGAGGTTTCTTTCGGAGCAATTCCCGTTCCCCTCATGCTCCTGCCCCTGCTGATAACCGCATCCACATTCTGGCGGCTCGCTTTCCTCCAATCGGCGACGGCCGCGCTTATCCGTTCTGCTTCCGGTGCTCTATGTTTCCAGGCCCGCACTACGCCCATTACTAAAATTTAAACACCGGGAAATTAAGAGCTGATTATAAAACAGTTAAAGACCGGTTAAAAAATGGGCGGGCTGATGTGCCTCTCTAGGCGACTCCCTTGCCAAGATATGCCCTCAGCTTCGGTGAAAAGCTCCGTTTCACGAGCGCCGTCCTGAGGCTCCATTCTTCCTTCCCGTCAGCCGCCGACAGGATACTGATATCCTCACCCTCTTTGATGGCAACGGGAACCCCGTCCCTGTATAGAACCCTGTTCTTATAATGCGACGATACCCTCTCACCGGGCGTTATAATCCCTGTCAGATTGAGGGGATCGGCGGCGCTTATCGAAACCAACCTGCCGTCCCTGGGCTTCCTTCTCGCTTCCCTTAATCCCGCGACCGCCTCGGGCAGTGCAAACTGCTCGCCCCATACGCCATCAACGAACCTTCCTCCCCTTACCTCCCCCCTCAGCTCGAGGAGTCTCAGCACGCGCACGAGCTCCCTCCACGGCGGAGCGAAGCTCTCACGCTCGGCGAGCCTCCTGAATATAACGCCGTATCTTCCGAGAATGGCCATGGCAAGCGTCCGTATATCCTCCCTGGATATATCTCCGGCCGCCTCCCCTTCCTTCGCCCGTATAAGCGACCATCTGCCGGCCCCTTCCATGCTGAAGCTCGCCCTCGTCCTCCGCTTTCCCTCCGCGGTCCGGTATTTCGAGCTTACAAGGAGCGCCCGGAGGCCCGTGTAGCTGTCCGACGTGACGATTCCATTCGAGACGAGCTCCGCAACCGCGTTTTCCGTCTCCGATTTAAGACCCCTGACCCCTGACGCTATCTCCTCGAAGAAAGACGCCCCTCGCGCCTCGAGCACATCGAGCACTTCTCTCGCCTGCCTGGATAGGTTTGTGGAAGCCGAAGCGGGATCGGGTGCAAACTTCCTCCATGTCTCGAGGTTCGATCTCTTCACGATCGTTACGGGAGTCGTCTTTATCGGCCCAGACTTCTTCCCTGCGCCGTTAGACGCTTTTATTCTAGCCCACACAGCGTTTCCCGAGAGACAGATCGTATCGAGCCACGCGTGGTCGTATTCTCCCATCCTCGACGACAGTATATCCCCCTCCCAGGCGGCGGCCGGAGCTTCGAAGCCTTCGAGCATGCCGAGTACCCCCTTGAGCGCCTCAACCCCTTCCAGCTTATTGTCCGAATCGACTCCGTGCCTGGAAAATAGGAATCTCATAAAATCCGCCGCAGTAACGGGCTCTATCTCCTTCCGGAGCCTGCTCATCGTATATTTATGGATCCGCGCCAGAAGCCGTCTCTCGCACCACTCGACCCCATCCACACCCGGGGTAAAGCTCCCTCTGAATACGAACCCTTCTCCCTCGAGAGTCAGGAGCGCCTGCTCCGTGTCCTGCGGGGTTATACCCAGCGCCCCGCCGAGCTCAGCCGCCGTAACGGGACCAAGCGCCTCGAGGCGTCCCCTTATGATCTCTACTATTGCCTCTTCTCTCGACGCGGAGCTTTCCAGCAACCTCTCGGGAACAGTTATGGGGGTTAAAAGCGCTAAGTTCGGATGGACGGATTTCATCTGCGAAAGTCTCTCCGTCGCCGTCCATAATCTTTGCCCACCTTCCGTTTCCAGCGCCGCGGCCCTGTTCTCTTTGATCAGCTCGTCGAAATAAGGCCGCCAGCTGCCCGCCGCGTCTCCCCTTTCACCCTCTTCCTCGGTTATAAACCCACAAAGTATGAGCGCATCATGGAGCTCGTCCGGGCTCCACGCCTCGGGCCACGCCTCTTCCTCCACCGTGCTTACGGCACCTGCGTCGAGCTGCCCGAGCTCGGCGGCCTCGGAAGGGTCGAGCCAGCGCCTGTTCCGGACGGCGTGCGTCCTCCTCTCCTCGAGCGGCGTATCGTCGAGAAACGCGTAAGGCCTTGCGTTAAGCACCTGACCTGTGAGCGGGGATGGCTCGCGCAGGTCACAGGCGACGAGCTCTACCCTCTTCGAATGTATATCAGCTAACAGCTTTTCGAGATTGTCTATGTCCATTGCCTCAGTGAGACAGTCCTTTATGGTCTGATTTACGAGCGGATGGTCCGGTATCTCCCTGTCGCCGACTATATTTTCGAGGCACGCTATCTGGTCCGGGAACACCTGTGCGATCAGGTCCTCCGAGTGTATGCGCTGGATCGCCGGGGGGACCTTCCTATCCGTCCACCTCCTCAAGACCGCGAGCGCCGTGCTCGCGTTCCAGCGCCACCGTACCTCGAACATCGGGGCGTCAAGAAGGGCCTGCGTAAGTAGATCCCTTACGTTATTCGGATGTAGATAGAAATACACCTCCTCAAGGGGAAAGCTGTGCGTTGCCCCGAGGCTCAGTATTATCGAGTCCTCGGTCGCCGCGGCCTGGAGCTCGAAATTGAACTTCCTGCAGAACCGCTTCCGGAGCGCAAGCCCCCACGCGCGGTTCATCCTGCTCCCGAAGGGCGAATGTATGACCAGGTGCATAGCGCCCGCTTCGTCAAAGAACCTTTCCATTACGAGCCTTTCCTGTGTCGGCACGGTGCCGAGGGCTGCCTTCACGGCCGCAATATATGTAACGAGCTGGTCTGCCGCCTCTACCCCGAGCCCGGTTCTTGTCATGAGGTGCCCGATCGCCGCCTTTTTCCAACTATCGTCAGGGGAGCCGTCTGACAAGTCGTCTTCCTTTATAAAATCCTTTATATCCCCGATAGCCTCCGATATCTCCTCTCTCAGCCTGGAAACGGCCGCCGAGAATTCAGTGCTCCTCCCCGGCGCCTCGCCGAACCAGAACGGGATCGTAGGCGGCTGCCCTCCGGCGTCTTCCACCCTGACCTTCCCGCCGTTTACCTTTATGATCCTCCACGAATGGTTTCCTAGCAGGAATATGTCCCCCGCCGTGCTCTCAATCGCAAAGTCCTCATTCACCGTGCCTATAAAAGTCCCCGTCGGCTCAAGTATCACGTCGTAATCGAAGCTGTCGGGTATCGTCCCGCCCGACACTATGGCGGCGATGCGGGAGCCTTTCCTCGCGCGGAGACGTCCGTTCACCATGTCGTGGTGTATGTACGCGGCGCGCCTCCCCTTCTGAGCCGCGAACCCCTGAGCGATCATCTTTACCACCTCGTCGAACTCTCTCCGTGATAAATCTCTATACGGGTAAGCCTTCACGAGCATTTCGTAGAGCTCGTCTTCGAGCCTCTCACCGCACGAGACCTCGGCGACTATCTGCTGCGCGAGCACGTCGAGAGGCTTCTCCGGCATGATTATGCTGTCGAGCTCCCCCCGTTTTACCGCATCCAGGAGCGCCGCGCACTCGGCTAATTCATCGAGGCTGAGCGGAAATATCTTGCCTTTAGGTGTCCCCCTTATCGTATGCCCCGAGCGCCCTACCCTCTGGAGAAACGTCGAGATCGATTTGGGTGAACCGATCTGGCACACGAGATCGACCGCACCTATGTCTATGCCGAGCTCGAGCGACGCCGTCGCGATTATCGCCTTTAACTCACCCGACTTGAGCCTTTGCTCAGCGTCGAGCCTCATCTCCCTGGATATACTCCCATGGTGGGCGGCTATGACCCCTTCTCCGAACCTCTCGGTCAGGTTATGGGTCATGCGCTCGGATAGCCTTCTCGTATTTACGAATATCAATGTTGTCTTGTGCGATTTTATAAGCTCTTCGAGTCTTTCATATACCTCTTCCCACACCTCGTTCGACATTACCGCGGTAAGTGGAGAGCGGGGGATCTCGATAGACAGCTCAAGCTCTCTCCTGTGGCCGGTATCTATTATGGTGCAATAGGGCGCTCCGTTTTCCGTTTCCCCGCCCGCGCCTGTGAGGAAACGTGCTGTGGTCTCGATAGGCTTCTGTGTCGCCGAGAGCCCTATGCGCACGAGCCCCCCTGATACGAGGGCTTCGAGCCTCTCCATGGAGAGCGCCAGGTGCGAGCCGCGCTTGCTCCCGACGAGCGCGTGCACCTCGTCCACTATGAGAGTATGGACCTCGGACAGCATCTCCCGCCCGTTTTTGCTCGTGAGTATCAGGTAGAGGGATTCGGGCGTCGTTATCAGTATGTGAGGCGGGGTCTTCGTCATCCTTGTCCGCGCAGCGGCGGGCGTATCGCCTGTCCTTACCTGCGCCCTTATGCCTATTTCGGGGAATCCCGCCCTCGCAAGCTCCTCCTCTATGCCTTTGAGCGGCCTTCGAAGGTTCTTTTCTATATCGTTGCTTAGCGCCTTGAGAGGGGACACGTAAACGATCTGCGTCTTATCCGTGAGCCTGCCTTCGAGCCCCTCCTTGACGAGGTCGTCTATTGCGGAAAGGAAAGCGGCAAGCGTCTTGCCCGAGCCGGTCGGTGCCGAGATAAGAGTATTCTTCCGCTTCTTGATCTCGGGCCAGGCCTTTTCCTGTATCTCCGTCGGTACATCGAACTCTTTTTCAAACCATGATTTAACAGAGGGATGGAATTCTTCCAAAGCGGTAAGCCTGTCCATCTGATTAATTATAATCTACACAGGAAGCTTTTTAATCCCGTCCTGCGAGGCTATGCTAAACTCATCCGTATGGAAAACGGTTTCCGGATAAAGAGCGAGTTCTCGCCAACGGGGGATCAGCCCGGAGCCATAGCCGAGCTCACGGAAGGCGTGCTCCGGGGAGACAGGCACCAGGTGTTGCTCGGCGTCACGGGGAGCGGCAAGACATTCACGATAGCGAACGTCATAGCCAACGTCGGCCGTCCTACCCTCATAATGGCCCACAACAAGACCCTCGCCGCGCAGCTTTACGGAGAGCTCAAGGATCTCTTTCCGGACAACCCTGTGAGATACTTCGTCAGCTACTACGATTATTACCAGCCCGAGGCCTACATACCGTCCACGGACACCTACATAGAAAAGGACGCGCAGATAAACGAGCACATAGACAGGCTCCGCCACGCCTCCACGACGGCCCTCTTCGAAAGGAGGGACGTGATAATCGTCGCGAGCGTGTCGTGCATATACGGCATCGGCGCCCCCGAGCACTACTACGGGCTCCTCACGATGGTCGAGGAAGGAATGGAGCTTGAGCGCGACAGGCTTTTGGAGAAGCTTACGGAGGTCCAGTACGAGAGGACGGGGCTCGACCTCTGGAGGAGCAGCTTCCGTGTGAAGGGGGACACTGTAGACGTCTTTCCGTCTCATCACGACAACACCGCGCTCCGGATAGAATTCTTCGGCGACCGCGTGGACTCCATAAAAGAAATAGACCCGCTCAGCGGCAAGACCATAAGGCCCGTCAAAAAAGCAGCCATATACCCGGGATCCCACTACGTCGCCCCGAGAGACAGCCACGAGAGGGCGATCGAAGGCATAAAGAAAGAGCTCGAAGAGAGGCTCGCGTACTTCAGTGAAAGAGGAATGGCTCTTGAGAAGCAGCGGCTTGAGGAGAAGACCAAGTTCGACCTCGAGCTGCTTGCCAACATGGGCTTCTGCCCCGGCATCGAGAACTATTCGAGGCACATATCTGGCAGGCTCCCCGGCCAGCCCCCCTGGACGCTCCTCGACTACTTCCCCAAGGACTTCCTCCTTATAATAGACGAGAGCCACCAGATGGTCCCCCAGCTCCGAGGCATGTACGAAGGGGACAGGAGCAGGAAGCTCAGTCTGGTGGAGCACGGGTTCAGGCTCCCCTCGGCGCTCGACAACAGACCCCTTAACTTCGCAGAGTTCGAAAAGAGGGTCAACCAAGTGATTTACGTCTCCGCCACCCCCGCCCAATACGAGATAGAGAAGGCGGGCGGGGTCATAGTCGAGCAGATAATACGTCCAACGGGGCTCGCCGATCCCGAAGTGGAGATAAGGACCGCCGACAGGCAGGTGGACGATCTCCTCGAGGAGATTCAAAAAAGGGTTTCTGCGGGCGAGAGGACACTCGTAACCACACTCACGAAAAGGATGGCCGAAGACCTTACCGAATATTACAGGGAGCTCGGCATAAAGGTGCGCTACCTGCACTCCGATATAGACACCCTCGAAAGGATCGCCATAATTAGGGATCTCAGGCTCGGGAAATTCGACGTCCTCGTAGGGATTAACCTCCTCAGGGAGGGGCTCGATATCCCCGAGGTCTCGCTCGTCGCGGTGCTGGACGCGGATAAGGAAGGGTATCTCCGCTCGGAAACATCCCTCATACAGATATTCGGGAGGGCGGCAAGGAACGTGAACGGCAAGGTGGTGCTCTACGCCGATAGAACCACGGCGTCCATGGCGAGCGCTATCTCGGAGACCGAGAGGAGGCGCCGCATCCAGGAAAAGTACAATAAGGAGAACGGCATCACGCCGGCCAGTATAAAGAAATCCGTCACCGACATACTATCGACCATATACGAAGCCGATTACTACACCGTCCCGGTCGAGAAGACGCCCGAGCCCATAGATATACCGCCCGAGAGGATTTCGAAGACCATAAGCGCGCTCGAAAAAGAGATGAAAGAGGCTGCAAGGAGCATGGAATACGAGACGGCCGCGCAGAAGAGGGATCAGATAAAGCGCCTCCGCGAGCTCGAGATAAAATACCTCGGGAGCTCGGAAGAAAATCCTCAATAGCGCGCAGCCGTCAGCCGCACATGGTCTTGGCGGCCTGCTCCATTTCCTCAAAACTCACGTCCCTAACATGGGTCGCTACAGACCAGACGTGGCCGAACGGGTCCTGCAGCTGGCCGTACCTGTCCCCCCAGAACATGTCCGCAACCGGCATCTTAACGGTCGCTCCCGCTTTTACCGCCTGATCGAATACCGAATCCGCGTCCTTTACATAAAGATGTATAACAACGGGAGTTCCCTTGAGTGTTTCGGGACCCACCGAGCCCCAGTCCGGGAACTCATCGGCAAGCATTAACGCCGAATCGCCTATACGGAGCGATGCGTGAAGGACTTTCTTCCCGTCAGGCGTGGTCAGTCTCCCGCCCTCCTCCGCGCCGAATGCATTTTTGTAGAACTCTATGGCCTTGGCCGCGTCCTTGCAGACGAGATGCGGCGTCACAGTATTCATTCCGTCGGGTATGGGTTTCACTTTCGACATAGTTACAGCTCCTTATGCTGGATTTTGCCGGAGCGCCGACAGCAAAAACGCAGCGCAGCTTGCCGGCCGTTCACTAATACGACGAATTAGCATAATCATTCTGGACACCTTTTAGCCGGAGAGTTTTTCCTTCAGCTCCTCGGCTTTCTTCCTGCTTAGGCCGGGGACGGCGGCGATGTCATCGACCGAAGCGTCTCTTATGCCGGACAGGCTGCCGAACCGCTTTATGAGCTCCTTCTTCCGCTTGGCCCCTATGCCCGGCACGTCGTCGAGCGCCGAGCTTACAGCCCTCTTTCCCCTAAGCTTCTTGTGAAAAGTGATCGCGAACCTGTGGGCCTCGTCCCTCACCCTCATGAGAAGGAACAGGACCTGCGAGTTTCTCGAGAAGACGATCGGGTTCTTCCGGCCGTATATGTATATCTTATCGGGCTCCCCTTCGTACCTGCCCTTGGCTATCGAGGCGAGGTCGAGCCTGCCTGCATAGCCGAGCTCTTCGATAACGCTATGCGCTATGTTCAGCTGCCCCTTCCCCCCGTCGATCAAAATAAGATCGGGGATATCCCACCCCTCTTCCTCGGCCCGTGTAAGTCTCCGCGAAAGGACCTCGCGCATCATGGCGTAGTCGTTAGGCCCTTCGACCGTCTTTATCCTGTAAGTCCTGTACCTCTCCCTGGCCGGCTTCCCCCCCTCGAACCTCACGAGCGACGCCACTGCCAGCTCCCCCTGTATATTGGAGATATCGAAGCACTCTATGGCAGCGGGCAATCTGCTCAGGTGGAGCGAGGACTTGAGCCTTCCCAAGAGGTCCTGCTCGCCGAGCTCCCGGGCGTGCTTCCTCTGGAAGCTCTCGAGCGCGTTCCTGCCTGCGAGCTCCAGCTGCGATGCCTTCACCCCCCTTTCCGGCACGCTGAGCGTGACCTTCCGCCCCAGCCTCTCCGAGAGCCATTCGGATATATCCCCCATGCCCTCCACATCTATAGGGATAATTATTTCGTTCGGTATAAATCTGTTTCCCCCGTAGAACTGGGAGATGAACTCCCCGACGAGGTCCTCGTCCGTCCCCGCCGCGTTCTTGAAAGAATATTCAGCTTTATCGACGAGAATCCCGCCCCTCGAAAAGAGGACCGCGAACTCTGCCTCCTGCCCTTCCCTGTGAAAACCCACTATGTCCCTGTCCTTCGTGCCGGGAGTGATGAACATCTGGTCGTCCAGGTTCTTTTCGAGAAGCTTCGCCTGATCCCTGTAATGAGCTGCGTCCTCGTACCTCATCTCCTCCGAAGCCTTTTCCATATTGTCCCTGAGCATTTCGATGATCCTGTCCTTTTCTCCCCGGAGAAACATCCGTGTCCGCTCGACCGCCTCCCCGTATTCCTCCTCGCCGACTTTCCCAGCGCAGGGTCCGAGGCACATGCCCATGTAGTAGCTGAGACAGGGCCTGGCCGAGTGTCTTTTGAACTTCTCGTCCGTGCAGTCCCTGAGCGGAAACACCTTGTGAATAAGCCTCTTCGCCTTCCTTAGCGCGTCCGCCGACGCGAAAGGCCCGTAATAAAGGGCCCCATCCTTGAGAACCCTTCTGGTCAAAGAGAGGCGCGGGAACCTCTCCCGGGGATCGAGCCTGAGGGAGAGATAGTTCTTGTCGTCCCTCAATCTGATGTTGTAGCGAGGTTTTTTTTGCTTGATGAGCGAGTTCTCGAGGACGAGGGCCTCGCGCTCGTTCCGCGTCACGAAGTAATCGAGGTCCTCCACCTCCCTCATGAGATACGGTATGTGGGGTCTCTGCGGGTCCCCGCCTTCGTGGAGGTACGACATCACGCGGCTTCTCAGGTTCTTCGCCTTGCCGATATAGAGGGACCTGCCCTTCCTGTCCTTGAGGATATAGACACCGGCCGACGCGGGAATCGAGCCGACCTTCTCGTCGCTTATGCCCATAACTTATTTAGGTTAGAGGAATTTCTTTCTTAAGCAAAGACAAAAAGGAATATATATGTTTCCTTATGCTATAACCGAGGTGGAACCTCGTTGTAGGAGCGGCTTCCAGCCGCGACATGCAATGCGCGTTGCTACGACTCTACACTTCCTCTCCTGTTTAAACCAAGCATGAAGTTCGACCCGTCCGCCCTGAGGCGCAAAACCTGCGCTCGTATATCATCCCTATATCGCATTTCTGCTTCGGCCAAATAATGGAGCCAACCCTGAAATGCGCGCCTGTCCTGAGCAAGTCGAAGGAACGAAGGGTTGAACGGGGTAACATCCATTCGCAGAGTAACACGGCCTAACCGCCTTTCTCTACAGCCTTTTTCAGATTTGAGAGCCCCTTCTCGAACATACCCCCCACCATCGTATCCATCAAGAGCGCGAAATAACCGCTCGCAAGCGACTTCCCCATATCGCCCGACATCACCCAAGTCACTTTGGTGTCTCCATCGGGAAGCCTGTCGTATTTCATCGAGCCCACGCATTCGTATGTGCCCCCGTCGAAGAGGAGGTCGTACTCTATTCCCTTATCAGGCGAGGATTCGGTGATGGTAAGCGCCCCCGTCCCGCTCTCCCCCACCCATGACTGGCTCGCTCCGACGCCGGACGTCTTTTCGCCCAGCGTTACTACTATGCTCGGGTCCTCTTCTTTCCACGGGGACCAATCGTCCCATTTTTTGAGGTCCCCTACGTATTCGTGTATCTCTCCGGGCGAGGCGTTTATCTCAACCGAGCGCTCTACCGAGTACCTAGCAGGAAGAAAGAGCCCTATTACGGCGATAGTGACGACCAGTATTATCAAAACGACTGCTGCCGTCTTTATAAATCTCATAACCGCTCTCCGCGTGCACGGATGTCTTTAGCCGCCTCCATGGAGGGTCTTCCATGCCCCCCTCAGGTGTTCGAGATATCCCTCCGGAAGCTCGCCTCCCAGGTCGGCGAGCACACCTTCCACCTGGGAG
>JBFMCV010000011.1 GCA_040754335.1 Thermodesulfobacteriota bacterium
TTGTACCACCATTGCATGACTATCGTACAGTAGGATTTGTACGTATTCATCATTGCAACATCCGAGGAACTACCGGGATACGGCTTTGATGCACTATACATAGTACATGCAAATGTCATCGGCATATCAGGAGTAGGAGTTGGGGTCGGCGTAGGGATCGGAACAGGCGTTGGAGAAGCAGTAGGTGCCGGCGTCGGTGCAGGTGTTGGAGAAGGCGTTGGAGTAGGCGTCGGTTTGGGGCCCGATTTAGGACCTTTATGCTCGACGGTAAGAACGGGTTTATATTTTTTGCTCTCCGCGCTGTTCATATAGACTTCACCGCTCCTTGCCACAATATACACCCCGTTGTTCTGTTCAGTCCCGTCAACCCAGTCCTGAACCAGACCCGTCACCTCAATCGCATAATAATCGCCGGCCTTGGGTATAGACATACCACCTTCACTGGAGCCGGACATCGGGGGTTTTTTACTCCACGTCGTCGATTTCGACCAAGCGCCTTCAACCTCATGGATTGAAATCGAGCTGCTGGTCCTGCTTTTTTTAGAAACGTATATCCACAGCTGGGCTTTGGTAACTTCGGATCCGCTTGGAATCCTCGAAATATCAAATTTCATTAGTCCCTGTTTTATTTGTTTGTTCTTGGAGTTCAGCTGTAGACTGGAAGAAGAGCCGTAACTGTTGTTTACCTTGCGCTGGTCTACATATGTATCCTGAATCGAAGACAATTTATCCCCCGCAGATGTAGACGGGTTTCTGGTAGGAGCAGGATTAGAAGAGGAAGAGCCGGAACCAGGACTAGGACTGAAAAAAGCCTGCGACGCCAGCGGTCCGCATAAGGACATTACCGCCCCCAGGAGCAATATATATATTTTGATTGATATGTTGAAACTTCTCATCTGAATGCCTCCTTTCGCAGGCTCATCCACCCTTTCGAGGGAAGCATTCCATTCGACCCTGCTATGAGCAGGCAGGTCAGAGTGATCTAGGAAAGACGTCGGGACTAAAACTATCTTCCTATTTCGGCAACCCGGCCACCTTATGCCAACCACGAGGCACTTAGGTCGAAGGCTTTGCGTCCCACCCTTTCGGATGGTTTGCCTTTATCGTTTAGGACATGCCTTTTAATCTTTTTTACACGTGATCACTAATATGCAATATTCATACCATTTCATATAAACTTCAGTTTTTGCCTTAAATATGAGAAGACAAGTGGTACATATCACTCAGACATTGGGATGCTCAAAAATCTCATGAATCAGCTATCCGGAGGGGTTTTTCTGTCATATTTTGTCATTCTATAGAAATCCATGACAAGATTAGTCAGAACGAAGATACGTATGCCACATTACAATCAATTTTGGATATAAATCGTAAATTATTTGTTTTTTTGTAGAGGAAGAACGATTAACCGGATGAGGAGAGGCCGTTATTGTACGAATTCTTACTCGCACCGTAAATAAACCATATAGTAATAATCATCAGTGCAGCGAGCGAGACCTGAAGGACTATCACGGAGGCTATTTTAAAATAGGCGAAATCAGGGCTCACATATCTTATAAGCCACCCTCCTGCAATGTCACCCAGTGCGGATAAAAATGAAGAAACTACGAGCAGGAGCTTCCAGATGTTCCCCAGAGTGGTAAAAAGTATCAAATGATTCAGAGTCACGAGTATTACGGCCATCGAAAAGAAGTGGAAATGGGCTTCCTCAAGCATTCCGAGATAGCTCTTGGGAGGTCTGAAATCGGCCTCGGAGCCCCTGTAATACTCAACAACGGAATCGTAGCTGAATCCGACCTGGAGGTAGAGCAGCAGGTTGGTTACCCACAATAAGACAAAAAAAAGCACCGTGAAGGCTATTATAAGCCTCAACAGTGAATTCTTCCTGATGTCCGGGGAAATAAAGAATCGCAATTTAATCCTCGGTATCACTTTCCGGCTTAAGGCCGGTAAGGACGACAGCGGCAAGGGCAAGCACCTGCCGGGTCGTCCGGGACAATGAGTCTGACGTTATCGTAGCGCCTGTGATGTTAGGTATGTCCCTGCCCGGCTTCAGGGGATCCTTTATGCTTTTGCCGTAAAACAGCGCGATCCAGTTGTTCCCGGGCATATATTCGGGCGGCTCGAAAAACGCGAGAATCTCGGTCTGCCTGAGAGTGCCGTCAGGATTGATCACAAACATTACTGTCTCCGTCTTGGTCCTGAGAGTGTGCGTGTCAATTATAGCATATCCGAGAGACGTATCCCCTTTAAACCCTTCGTAAATGATATACAGTCTCGTTGAGAGTTTGGATTTCGAGAGCGACTCGATTTCCCGGGACTGTTCTTCCGTGAGAATGACCTCTCTCTTACTTATCCTGTCCGCGCCGGGGAATGCCAGGGCGAGCGCTTCATCCCTTTTCATGAATACTTTCGATTGAGCGGATGCGGAAAAAATAAAGAGGCAAAGGGAAAGAATGTATAACGTTTTCATATAGGCCGGATCAGGGAATATATAACGAGGGCGCGGTGCGATATCACCCGCGCCCTCACGGAAGGTATATTTAACCAGATTTAGAATACATATCCAAGGCCGAAATTAATCTGATTCTGCGACTCGTCGGCGTTATTATCCAGCCACTGATACTCCGCTTTCACCACGACTTGCGGTATGGGCTTATAATTGATACCTATCGTCAGGTCTTGTCTGTTGTTGGCAGGGTTGCGCTGGAAGCCGGAGGGGACGTGAGCCTGAGTATCGAAGGCATCCCACCTTACGAACGGGGCCAGGTACTGAAAATACTGGCTCGTTGTATCGGCAAGGGACAGGACGTTGTATCCCCCTTCTACATAGTATCCCCACTGCTGGTTGCCCACGGACTCATCCCCGACAAAACCGTTTAAGGCGTTTATTTGAGCAGCGTCGTCGAGTCTCGTGATCACGCCGAGCGCCCTGCCCTCGAATCCGGCATACTGGAACTGTATGTCCCCTTCGTACATCTGGAAGAACCCCTTGACCTTTTGTCCGTTGAACTGGGAGGCCGGGTCGTCCACCTTTGCGTTCTGCCCCGTATTGCCGAGGAATATGGAGCCCGCCACAGTAAGATAAGGGAATGGATTATATTCCGCCCTGCCGACGAACGCAACGTTGTTGAATAAGGATTCCGTGCCGTTAGTCCTTATGCCCCTGTTGCTAGAAGCAGTGAAACCCTCCGCATTGAAACTATTCATGACATAAGCCTTGTAGCTCAGATTACCGCCCCTGCCGAGATCAAAGTCGCCGAACGCGCCTATCCCGTTCTCTCTCCACGTCGTCGGAATAACGAACCTTTCCGTCCCGTCCCTGAAAACTCCGAAGAACGTCGTGGGCTCATGAACTTCGTTTATTATGCCGAAAGGAGCTAGCAAGAGCCCGCCACGGAGGTTAAATTCCTGTACGAGGAGGAAATCGAGAAGAGCGAATTCGACAGACACTTCGCCCTCATCCCCCTGTACGTTTGTTCCCGTAGATGCGTGCTCGAATTCAATTTCCGAATTGAAGATTATCCTGTCCGTAAATTTATATCCGAAATAAAGGACGACCCTCTGGGTATCGACCGTATCGTCACCGTCAAAGACGGCCTGGCCCATGAGCAGCTCGCCGTAACCGCCGATCGATAGCCCTTTGTTAGTGAGATAAACCTTCGATGCAGCCGGCCCGGCCCCGAACATTTGCTCGTAAGTGGGCTCAGGGATCACGGAGACTTGCTTGATATTGTCGATCTCCTGAGCGAGCACGCTCAATTTCTCCTCGATTGCCTTAAGCCTGTCATCAGGAATGCCCTGCGCTTTGAGCTGCTGCAGCTCGTCGCTCACGCTCCTGAGCTTATTCTCCAAGTCCTGAATTCTCTGGTCCTGTGACTGGCTCTGCGCACTGCTTTTGTTCTGGGCGACGACGATACTTTTGTTTCCGGCATCAGCAGAACCGGTTTTACCGTCATCGTTTTTTTGAGTCCTTATTTTTTCGTATACATCGATATTCCGGGGATTCCCCTGATGACCCTGTGTCAGCTCATCCGAAAAGACATTCGTGGGTGCTAATAAAACCACTAACAATAAAAGAGGGATCATTAACACTCGTCTCGAGTCCCCCGTCGAAAATAAGCGAATCTCTCCCATCCTCCCACACCTCCTTGTATAGTATTGAATATCGGAATCAAAATCAACATACATCAGTCATACGATTTGTCAAGACAATGAAATTCATATTCAATATGTCTGTTATTTATTCCGAATTCCCGGGATACCGGCACCAGTATTCACGAAGATCTAAAGAGCATTGTTTTAAAGCTTCAATTCCAGGCCGGGTTTACATCCTTTCGGTTTACGGTTGGAAGAAGAAGGGCGGCTAGCTAAGGTAATAGGACTATTATTTCATGGCGCCGCCCTTCTCCCGGGAGTATCGCTTTCTTTATTCGGTCGATCCATTCACGCCTGATTCCGCATCTGCACGCCAAATCCCCGCTCCGCAGCCGAATTGACCTCGAGGGCCTCAATTATCATCTGCGTAAGCGTCAGCATATATTTATGCTCCAGTCTAAGAGTAATATTCCCTATGCACAGGTGATAGAAATTACAGCACCCGCATTTGGAAATATTGCCGATGTTCGACGACGAGAGCACAAGCGGTTTATCTGTATCGCATAGAAAACCCATCGACAGCCTCCTTAGATCTTTATAAAAGAGCCCGCTTCTTAGATTCGTCTTTATATGCGTTGCGGGGTCAGATATTTATATTGATATTCAATATCATTATCATATTACCATATTCAAACAGTGTGTCAAGTACGTTGATAAAGTCGGCAGGAATTTATGTGGGGGCGTGAGGCGGGAAATTATCGGCTTTTCATCTAAGGGCCTACAATAAAGTATCCCCTGGTGTCGCAGCGCGCCGGATCAGGCTTCCAGGCGCTGACAAGCGCCTCCCCCTCCTGAATCTCTTCGGGAGTCATTTCGTGCATTATATTGTTCAGCGAATCCTCGGCGATCCGCTTCTCGTGAGGCGAGCCGATCTCGCTTGCGATACCGAACCATTTATAGGCTTTTATCAGGTCCCTTTCCTGACCGCACCCGCTTTTACAATCGAGCGAGGTATACTGAAGTCTCGATCTTGAATAAACGACACCGAGGCTGATCTGCGCCTGGGCCTGTCCCTGATCCGCTGACCTCGTCCAGAGTCCTATCGCTTTTTCGTAGCTATGACCGACCCCCAGACCCTCAAAGTACAACAGCCCGAGCGCGTACTGGGCGTCGCAGTCACCCTCCAGGGACAGCGGCTTCCAGAACTTCGCGGCAATTTGATAGTTCCACTGCTTATACCAGTTGAGACCGACGAGATAATTATCCTTCTCGGTAAAGTCGCGCACAGGGTTCGGGAGCTGCTCGGGAATTTCGTCGGGTATCTCTTTCACCTGCTGACAGCCCGGCAACAGAAAGACGAGTGCAAAGGTAAGAAGCCTGACCGCAGATTTAATATTCCTTTCCCGCAACAGTTACTCCTTTCAAAGTCCGCCGGCGACATCGGCAGCAAAATTCACATTCAAATATAGTTGACGGGGATTTGATGTCAAACATCTCCGGCTCTCGGCCGGAGGAGAGAGTGAAAAAGAGCGGAAATGGATTTCAGGGTACGATTAGAATCTTTCCCGATTTCGGGGGCAGCGTAACGGCTGTCACCATCTCCCCGGTTGCGGCATCCCGATAGCTATCGTCGAGAGGCATCTCGACCGTAACATCGTCCGAAGGATTAACTATAACCTTACCCTTTTCCCACTCCCTTTGATAGACGTTGTCGGCGAAGGTAAAGAGATCCTGAGGTTCTCCAAGATCGAGGGCGCTCAACTGCTGAATCAGAGCGTCTGAGTACATTTTGTTCGACCAGATCATGCCTTTACCGTTTTCCCTGACGAGGAGGAGTGAAGACAGGGCAAACCAGAAATCTCCCCACTCAACCTGCACAACCGGCTCCGCCCTCCGGTTCTGCACCATGTCCTGCGCCGCCAGAACCCTCCTCAGCCACACCTGCTCGCTCACAGGCGACCCGTCCCCGTTCGTCGTCCACGCCTCAAACAACGCATAGTCCATGTACTGCATCAGCTCAGGGTATACGTCCCTGTCAAAATACATGGCCTCAACGTCGGTCCATACGTTCACGATATACTTAAGCCCCCCGGCCTCCGTATCCGCAAGCTGCCGCATCCTCATCGCCGCGCTCAGCATGTCCTGCTCCCTCTCCTCCCGCGTGAACTCATTCCCCGTGGCGGGGTTCTTCGGTATCGCGCTCCATCCCCACCCGACTGGCAAATATACGTTAAAATTGTCCAGAAACCTCAAGTTCCAACCCCTCTCCTTGTACGTCCCCTTCCACCTGCCCCCGGCTATCGTCGACGGTACCTGGATAAAATAGTCAAAGTAAAAGTCCACGTAATCCATGTTCCCGTGGTCCACCAAATGCTCCTGCGCCACCCACTCGTTATATACAGTATTCCCGTTCTTGTCCTTGAGAACCCACTGCGGCTTCTGGGGCAGTATGTAATCGTTATATATGTCCCCTCCAAGGTTCCACGTGCTCTTGTCGTTTATCGAACTCATAAATCCCCAGTTGTCGTATGGCCCGCAATGCTCCACTACCGAATCCTCCATCATGTACGGACACCACGTCTGCTGCGGTAAGGCGTTCCACCACGTCAGTATGACTGCGCAGTTATTTTTCATCTTGTTCGCTTCTTCCAAGTCGTCCGAAGCCGCCGTGGTCCGGTCAGGAAGAGCGTATGCGGGACAGGCCAGATTTACAATCGTGACTTTCAAAGGAGAACCGGAACTTCCGTTCGAGGATGATCCGCCCCCTTGACATCCTGCGGCCAGGATCAATATCGAAACGGCAATGGCTAAGAAAAAATCGGACCGCATAAACGGACCACCCCATTCGTCCGGCGACCGGAGATAAAAGAAAGAAGCGTATATTATAACCCAGATCGTGACGGGTAACAGCTTCATTTGACAAAAAGGCACGGAAGTGAAAGAATTAATTGCCTATAGTTGGTGTAGGGTCAATTATGCGTTTGCCGGAATACTTTAAAAATCGCGGGAAAGAACCTGTAATCTCATTTGAAATTTTTCCTCCTAAAACGGAAAAGGGCATGGAAAACCTGGAGAAGGTCCTGGAGGAGCTCGCGGGGCTGAGTCCGGATTTCATAACCGTTACCTACGGAGCCATGGGATCGACGAGGGAAAGAACTCTCGAGATAGCATCTCTTATCAAAAACCGGTTCGGCGTGGAAAGCGCGTGTCACCTCACGTGTGTCGGATCGTCGAGGGACGATCTCGACCGGATGCTGAACCGGATATACGAAGCAGGCATAGAAAACATAGTTGCCATACGGGGGGATACTCCGCCGGGCGCTGCGGAATTCATACCGCCGCCTGACGGTTACAGATACGGATACGAGCTGGTGAGGCACATACGTCATTTCGAGGAAAAGACGCTCAAACGGAGATACTTCGGAATCGCCGTAGGCGGGTACCCCGAAAAGCACACGGAAGCTCCCGATATCGAAGCGGACATCAAGAACCTGAAGCTCAAGGTCGATGCGGGCGCAGACATCGTGATCACACAGCTTTTTTTTGATAACCGTCATTACTTCGAGTTCACGGAAAGAGCAAAGGCGCACGGCATAAACACTCCCATAATCCCCGGCCTCATGCCGATACTCTCCGTGAGGCAGATAGAGAGAATAACCTCGATGTGCGGAGCTTCCATCCCGTCCCGCCTGAGGAAGAGGCTCGACGCCTGCAAGGACGACGACGAAAAAGCCCGCGCGATCGGCATAGCGCAGTGCGTAGACCAGTCAAAAGAGCTCCTGAACCGCGGAGTCCCGGGTATTCATTATTATGTGCTTAATAAATCCGAGCACATGAAAGAGATAATAGGGGCATTGCCGGTCGGCCGCATTAAATACACAGGCGGTAAATTTGCCGCCAATATTCCTTAAGAGCAGGAACCCCGGAAACAAATGCCGGATACGGTCAAGCTTTTCAATAAGGTCGCAGAGCGCTACGACGCGCTCAACACGTTCTTCAGCCTGGGTATGGACAGGCTCTGGAGGAAGCGTCTTTCGGAAGAGATAATGGGGGCGGATACGGTCCTCGACGTCGCGACAGGCACAGGAGAGGTGGCGATAGAGACTGCGGGGAGCCTTAAGGGGTGCAGGGTAGTAGGGGCCGACCCGAGCGCCAGGATGCTGGAGCTCGCCAGGAAAAAGATAGAAGCTGCCGGAAATGCGGGGAGGATATCGCTCGCGCGTTGTGATGCGGAGCACCTGCCGTTCAAGGACGGCGCTTTCGACGCGGTGACAATAGCCTTCGGCATAAGAAACACTGCCGACCCGTTAAAATCGCTCACGGAGATGAAAAGGGTGCTGAGGCCGGGCGGGAAAGCCGGCGTTATGGAGTTCGCCATCCCGCGGAACAGGATTTTCGCCCCGGTCTACCTCTTCTATTTCAGGAATTTCCTCCCGTTCGTCGGCTCACTATTCGGGACTGGAGTCGAATACAAATACCTTTCCGAATCAACGTCTGCGTTCCCGCAGCGCGAGAGTTTTGTCAAGCTCATGGAAGCAGCCGGATTCCGCGCCGGAAAGCCGATCGAGCTTATGATGGGGATAGTGATAATATATACCGGGCTAAAGTAGTGGGGATTCCTATCCTGCGGATGAAACACGGCTGAGGTGCCGGCTATTCAGGGCGCGAGCCTTTCTATTATCCAACTGCCGTCCCTCCGTTTCCTGTACCTCAGCCTGTCGTGAAGCCTGTTCGGCCTTCCCTGCCAGAATTCGATCGAAGAGGGGACGAGCCTGTAGCCGCTCCAGTAACGAGGCCTGGGGATTTCCATGTCAGCATACTCGAGATCGAGCTTGTGATAGAGACCGTCGAGGTATTCCCTGCTCTCTATTACGCGGCTCTGACGTGACGCCCAGGCGCCCAGCCGGCTGCCCCTGGGTCTTGTGGCGAAATATAGATCCGACTCCGCCCCGGAGATACGGCGCACTTTCCCCTCGATGCGCACGGATCGCTCGAGCTTGTCCCACCAGAAACAGATCGCCGCATTTTTGTTCCTCCGCATGTCCTCCCCTTTCCTGCTCTCGGAGTTCGTATAGAACACGAACCCGTTTTCATCGAAGCCCTTAAGGAGAAGCATCCTCGCAGAAGGTCTCCCGTCCGCGGAGACGGTAGCGAGAGCAAACGCATCGGGGTGGATGAAGCCCGCTCGAGACGCTTCGTCGTACCACCGGCCGAACTGTCTGAAAGGGTCCGCGTCTAGGTCTTCCTCGAGGAGCTGGAACGCTTCATATTGTTTCGACCCGGATTTCTCCACTGTTAGCCTCTCCGAACAGGACCGATCACGACAACAAATGTTTTAAGGCGCTTTTGATATCGGGATATCGAAACTTGAACCCGGAGCCGAGAAGTCTCGACGGCACTGCGCGCGTGCTCGAGAGCATCGTTTCATCGGCCATCTCGCCGAGAAAGACACGTAGCGCGAATGCCGGTATGCGGAAAATAGCCGGGCGCGCAAGGGCGTCTCCCAAAGCCTCCGCGAACTCACTGTTCGTGACAGGTCCGGGCGAGGTAAAATTCACCGGACCCCGGAGGTAATCCGACACGAGTGAATGATAAATCGCAGAGAGCACATCGTCAATCGCGATCCAGCTCCAGTACTGCTTCCCGCTCCCCATCCTCCCCCCCAACCCCAGCCTGAACGGCGGGAGCATCCTGGAGAGGGCTCCCCCATAGGGAGCGAGCACGATACCGAGCCTCATATTCACCAACCTTATACCGGCATCCGCGGCGGGCCCCAATGCCCCTTCCCATTTTATGCTGAGCCGGGCAAGGAAGCCCGCGCCCGGGCCGCTCTCCTCTGTCAGCACCTCTTCCCCTCTGTCCCCGTAATAACCGATCCCCGAGGCTGCGACCACGACACGGGGTTTCGAATCTAGCCCGGAGAGCGTTTCGGCGAGGAGCCTCGTTCCCCTTACGCGGCTCTCTTCTATCCTGCGTTTTTTCTCCGAGGTCCATCTGCCTTCTATGCTTTCGCCCGCGAGGTGCACTACTGCATCGTGTCCCTCGAGCTTACCGCCTTCTATCTCTCCGCGCTCGGGATCCCAGTAAGCCGTTTCTAAAGAGCCACCTGTCCGGGACCGCGTAAGCCTCGTTATGCTATGCCCTTCGTCCGAGAGAAACGGTATGAGCTTTGATCCTATGAGCCCCGAGGCTCCCGTAATCAAGATTTTCATGGCCCGGTTATAGATGTTAGGTTATCATATCCATGTTCGGCTTTAAGGTCTCTGTCCGCCGAAAGCATCGAATATAGCCCTCTGGTATTCGCCTACTTCATCGAAATCCATATAGTAATGGGGGGCGCTCAGGACGGGCAGGTCTATGAGTTCCCGGTATCCCTCGATCTTCCTTCTGCACTCCTCCGCGTTTCCAACTACGGCGAACGCGTCCACCATGTCGTCTGTAACGCATTTTATCATCGATTCAACGTCCCCTTTGAAAAAGGCGTCCCTTATCATCCCTGTCTCTTTCTCGAAGCCGTGGAGCCTGAACGGGGCCTCGTATGTGCGTACGGTGGCGTAGAACGCGATAGTCGCCCTTGCCGCATGCATCGCACGCTTTCTGTCGCCTGATACGGCGCATGTGATTATAGAGGCGGTCTCGAACCGGCCGGTATCCCTGCCGGACATAGCCAAGCCATCTCTTAAGCTCGGGACGACGATTTCCTTTAAGTACCTGAGCGAGCAGACGACGTGTCCCAGATAACCGTCAGCGGTCTCGCCCGCGGCCCGGCACATGCGGCTCCCGACTCCGGCGAGGTAGATCGGTATCTTATCCCTCACGGGCTTGAACGGCCGCCTGTAGCCCTTCATGCTGATATTGTAATACTCGCCTTTATATTCGACGGGCTCACCGATATGCGCGCCGCCTGTGATAAGCCTGACGGCCTCTATGCATTCCCTGATGCGCGTAACGGGTCTTCCGTGCGCGATGCCGTGCCAGAGCTCGTTCGTCCGTCTGGCCCCGGTGCCGAGACCCAGTATGAGCCTCCCGTTCGAGATTTCGTCGAGATCGAGCGCCGTGAGGGAGGTAACGAGCGGGCTCCTCACGAAAGCGAGGGCTACCGCTGTGCCGAGCCTGATCCGCGAGGTCGCGTGGGCCGCGGCCGCCAGCTGCTGGAACGATGTGCGGTAGAGCTCGGTTGCCCAGACCGAATCGAACCCGGCCTCCTCGGCGCTCCGGGCGAGGAGCGCTATGTCAGAAATCTTCTCCGCATCGAGGATGATTCCTACCGGCTTCAACGAAAACACCCCCCTCAAAAAAGAAAGGCGGCCCTCAGGCCGCCCCTTATGATGTCTGATTTTTCTGCGAATACCGGATTCATCAATCTCTCTGTCAGAATGTTAATGAATGCCGGAATCCCGGGTCGTGATATCGAGAACCCGGATCTACTCTTCCTTTTTATCCTCGGCTCCGGCCTGAGCTTCGGGCTCAGCCGATGTCTCCGCCGGCTCTTCGGCTCCCGAGGCTTTTAACTCCTGCTCGGGTGCCCGGGGCTCCTCAGCCGGAGACTCCGCCGTCTTCTCCGCCGCCTCAGTCGCGGGCCCGGCAGCTTCCGCCTCAGGCTTTCCCTCTTCAATAAGCCCAAGCTCTTCGGCGGACTCCTTCTTCGAGCTCTTTGCCCTGGGTTTTCCCTTAGTAGCGGCTTCGGCCGTTTTCGGCTTCTCCTTCTTGGGGGACGCCTTCTTTTTCCTGGCCGGCTTATAATCCTCTTCAACGAGCTCTATTATAGAGACCGCGGTGTTATCGCCTTTTCTGAACCCGAGCTTTATGATCCTGGTATATCCGCCCGGGCGGTCCTTGAATTTGGCTGCGATTACATCGAAAAGCTTTTTCAGGACGTCCTTATCACGTATGTATGCCGCAGCCTGCCTTCTCTTGTGTAGTGTCCCTTCCTTGGCGAGGGTGATCATTTTTTCCGCGATTCTCCTGAGCTCTTTAGCCTTCATGTCGGTCGTCTTTATTCTGTCGAAACGGAACAGATCCGTGACCATGTTGCGGAACATGGATTTTCTGTGTTTTGTGGTAACCCCGAGTTTACGTCCGAGTCTCTTATGTCTCATAATGCGGTCTCCGATTCTCCATGCAAATCGCTATTGAGTTGCTATCCTCTCGCTGCGCTTTATTTTCTCGTTATTAAAGACTTCCTGGTCTATCTTGAGGCCGAGGCCGAGCCCCATCTCGTGGAGCCTCTCCTTAATCTCGTAGAGAGAGCGTTTGCCGAAATTCTCGAGATTGAGGAGGTCTTCCTCGGTTTTCTGAATCAGATCACCGGTGTACTCCACGCCTGCCTTTCTCAAACAGTTAAGCGACCTCGCCGAGAGGTCCATCTCCTCGATCGTGTTGAAGAGTATGTCCTCGGTACCCTTTATTTCCTGCTTGTCCTCGCTCTCGGGAACTTCGTCCACCTCGGCTTCGTCGAAGTTAATGAATACCGAGAGCTGGTGCTTGATTATCTTGGACGCATATGCCAGCGCGTCCTCGGGCAATATCGTGCCGTTCGTCCATATCTCGAGCGTGAGCCTCTGGTAGTCAGTACGCCTGCCCACCCTGGAGTTGGTGACCGCGTAATTGACCTTCCTTATCGGCGAGAAGAGCGCGTCTATCGGAATGACCCCTATGGTGCTCTGGAGATCCCCGCGCCTCTCGACGGGCTCGTAACCCCTTCCCATCTCGACCCTCATTTCCATCTCGAGCTTGGCGCCTTCGGCAAGCGTGGCTATGTGGTGGTCCGGGTTCAGTATCTCGACGTTATGACCCGTAGTGATGTCCCCGGCCTTGATGTCGCATTCGCCCTGCCCGCTGACGCGTATGGTCTGCGGCTCGTATGTATGCATTTTCAGCTCTATGCCTTTGAGATTAAGTATTATTTCCGTGACGTCTTCTTTAACCCCGGGGATGGATGAAAACTCATGCAAGACACCATCGATTTTGATAGAGGTGACGGCAGGCCCCTGGATGGAGGACAGCAGCACCCTCCTTAATGCATTTCCCAGCGTAACTCCGTATCCGCGCTCCAAAGGCTCGCACACGAACTTCGCATAAAAGGGAGAGGCGTTTTTTTCGTCCTTCTCAATCCTTTTGGGTTTAATGAGATCTTGCCAGTTTTTTTGAAAATCCTTCACCTTGTTCCCTCCGTTTTCGGAACTGAACACAATTTTACTTCTGTAATTCTATACCCTCGAATAAAATTCGACGATCAGCTGTTCCTCTATCGGGAACGTCACGTCGTCCCTCGCAGGCACCCTGAGCACGGTACCCCTGTAATTTTCTTCGTCGAGCTCGAGCCAATCGGGGACCCCTCTTCTCGAATTGAACTCAAGGGCCTGATTTATCCTCTGCAGTTTTTTGCTCTTTTCCCTTATTTCTATTTTATCGCCTTCCTTGACCTGATAAGACGGAATATTGACCACCTGGCCGTTGACCGTTACATGGGCATGGCCCACGAGCTGCCTGGCGTCGTTGCGGGAGCTGCCGAAGCAGAGACGGTAGACTACGTTATCGAGCCTCCTTTCGAGCATCGATATGAGGATGGCGCCCGTTACGCCCTTGATGCGCGAAGCCTTTTCGAAATAGCCCCTGAACTGCTTTTCCCTGATACCGTACATCCTCTTTACCTTCTGCTTTTCCCTTAACCTGAGACCGAATTCGGAGAACTTGCCGTGAAATTTGCCGTGCTCGCCCGGAACCTGGTCCGGTCTTTTCTCCACGGCGGTTTTGCCGTTGTAGCTTCGCTCGCCTTTAAGGAAAAGGTTCACGCCTTCTCTTCTCGATAGTCTGTCGGTAGGCCCGGTATATCTTCCCATTTACTGCTTAACCTCCTTGGAATTCTTGACCATAGCTCGCGGTGAATAATCCATAATTCTATACCCTCCTCCTGCCGGGCGGCCTGCAGCCGTTATGCGGTATAGGCGTCACGTCCCTGATGAACGTAATCTTCAGTCCGGAGGCCTGGAGAGACCTTATCGCGGGCTCCCTGCCCGGACCCGGCCCCTTTACATAAACGGACACGCTCTTCATCCCTACGGTCGCCGCTTTCTTGGCGGCGTCCTCTGCCGCGATCTGAGCCGCGAAGGGCGTCCCCTTGCGTGTCCCCTTGAATCCTTTCATTCCGCCGCTCGACCAGGCGATCACATTGCCGCTCTGGTCGCTTATCGTGATGATCGTATTATTAAAGGTAGCCTGTATGTTGACTATCCCCTGCTCGACGAATTTCCTTGTTTTCTTTTTTCCGCTCTTCTTTGCAGCCATCCCTTATCTCCGGACTAGGTTATTTGGTTGTCTTTTTCTTCTTTGCTATCGCTGTCCCGCGGGGGCCTTTCCTCGTACGCGCGTTAGATTTGGTCTTCTGGCCGCGGACGGGAAGTCCCAGCCTGTGCCTGACCCCCCTGTAACAGCCTATTTCGATCAGCCGCTTGATATTGGTCTGTATCTCCTTCCTGAGCTCACCTTCGACGGTGTACTTGTTCTCTATAGTTTCTCTTATCGCCGCGACTTCGTGATCGGTGAGGTCTTTCGCCTGCGTATTGACGTCGACCTTGGCCTCTTTGAGTATCTCCCTCGACACAACCCGTCCGATGCCGTATATGTAGGTCAGCCCTACCTCGATCCTTTTGTTAAGCGGAATGTCAACACCTGCGATCCTGGGCATTCTTGCCTCCTACCCTTGCTTTTGTTTATGTCTCTTGTTCGAGCAAATTATACGCACTACGCCCTTTCTTTTAATTATCCTGCATTTCTCGCAAATCTTTTTCACAGACGCTCTAACTTTCACTTCGGTCACCCCGCAAAAATCATTTTTTTAACCTGTAAGTTATTCTGCCTTTCGTGAGGTCATAAGGGGAAAGCTCAAGCTTGACCTTATCGCCGGGCAGAATACGAATAAAACGCGTCCTCATTTTACCCGAAACATATGCGAGCACCTCATGCCCACCCTCAATTTCGACTCTGAACATTGCATTAGGCAACGCCTCGATCACGGTCCCCTCGAACTCTATTCTCTCTTCTTTCGCCATAAATTTTCAGTTTTGCCTAGTCAGCACTTCCGGTCCTTCTTCGGTGACCGCAACCGTATGCTCGAAATGGGCAGACAACGTGCCGTCAACCGTCACGGCCGTCCAGCCGTCGCTTAAAATCTTTATGTCGGGCCTCCCGATATTGACCATGGGTTCTATCGCGATCACCATACCAGGCTTCAGTTTTATCCCTTTACCATGGCTCCCGTTCTCGGGAACGAAATTCGGGACCTGCGGGTCTTCATGGAGCTTCCTTCCGATACCGTGGCCTACGAAGGACCTCACTATGGAAAAGCCCTCTTCCTCCACGTATGTCTGTATCGCCCCGGATATGTCGAAAAGCCTGTTGCCCGGATAAGCCGCGGCTATCCCTCTTTTCAGAGATTCCTCCGTGACCCTCAGAAGCTTCTGCGCCAGGGAGGACACGTCGCCTACGGCTACAGTAATCGCGGAGTCGCCGTAATAACCCTCGAGGCTCACCCCGAAATCAAGGCCCACGATGTCTCCTTCCTTGAGCACCTTCTTTTTAGACGGTATCCCGTGTACGACCTCGTCGTTGACCGCGAAGCAAACAGACGCGGGGTAATTGGAATAACCCTTGAAGGCGGGCTTCGCCCCTTTCTTAAGCGCGAGCTCTTCGGCCATACGGTCGAGATCCCAGGTAGTAACACCCGGCATCACGTTTTCCCTGAGCTTGCCCAAGGCCTCCACGACCACTTGTGCAGCACTCCGCATCTTGTCTATTTCTTCCTTACTCTTTAAATAAATCATGCATTCAAACCCGCTAAGACCCCGTCTATCCTTCCGAAGACATCGTCTATCGTCCCCATGCCGTCCACTTCGAACAAAACACCTTCGTCCGCATAATAGGATTTCAAAGGCTCTGTCTGGCTCCGGTAGACCCTGAGTCTGTTCCTGACCACGTCCTCGGTATCGTCTTTTCGTCCTTCTATTTTCTGCCGCTCCAGTATTCTCTTAACTATTTCCTCATCCCCTACTTCGATGGATACGACGGCATCGATCGTCTTACCCTCGGAATTGAGCATCTCCGAGAGGGCCTCCGCCTGAGGGACGGTACGGGGAAAGCCGTCCAGCATGAATCCGTTCCGGGCGTCTTTTTCGGCGATCCTGTCCTTTATGATCCCGATGACTACCCCGTCCGGAACGAGCTCGCCCTTGTCCATGTAGGACTTCGCCAATGCGCCCAGCTCGGTGCCGTTTTTTACGGCGGCCCTCAGCATATCGCCTGTCGAAATGTGCGCCGTCATGTATTTATCCGTTATCTTCTTGGCCTGTGTCCCTTTCCCTGCTCCGGGCGGGCCAAATAAAATCAATCTCATTCAATGACTCCGGTCTCAAACGTTATATCTCCTCGGGCCCTTCATGCCTTTCTTCCTGACAAAGCCCTCATAGCTGTGGGTGATAAGGAACGACTCGACCTGCTGAACGAAGTCGAGCGTCACTCCCACAACGATCAAAAGGGATGTTCCCCCGAAATAGAACGGGAGATTGAACGGCTCCCGCTGGAGAAACGAGGGTATCACGCAAATGAAGGCTACATAAATAGCCCCTATAAAAGTAATTCTTCCGAGGATTCTGTCAATGTATTCGGACGTTTTCTTGCCCGGCCTGATACCGGGAATAAAACCTCCGTTTTTTCTCAAATTCTCAGCCAGATCGTCGGGGTTGTATATGATCGCCGTATAGAAATATGCGAAAAATATAATCAGACCCGCAAATATAATATTATACACAATTAAATTCTGAAATAATAAATCCGACATGTCCCTCAGGAACGGAACGTTTATGAAAGTGAGTATCGTCGCGGGGAATATGAGGAGTGAGGACGCGAAAATAGGGGGTATGACCCCTGCGGTGTTGGTCTTGAGCGGAAGGTGGGAGGACTGTCCCCCGAACACCTTTCTCCCGACGACCCTTCTAGGATATTGCACCGGTATCTTTCTGTAAGACCTTTCTACAAATACGATGAAACCGACTATCAGTACCAGCAGGATAACAATCAGCACGACGCCGAAAACGGTCATTTCGCCGGTGCTTATGAGCCTTACGATGTTCCATAACCCTCCCGGAAGACCGACAATGATCGATGCGGCAATAATGAGAGAGATACCGTTCCCTATGCCCCGCTCAGTGATCTGCTCTCCTATCCACATCACGAATAAAGAGCCCGCGGTAAGCGTGAGCACGGTCATTATCCTGAAGGTCCATCCGGCTTCCTTTACCACTGCGGCGCCCGACCCTACGCCTCCCTCGAGCGTGATCGCTAGCATAAAGCCCTGGACGAGACAAATGAGTACCGTGCCGTAGCGCGAATACTGATTTATTTTTCTCCTGCCCGCCTCCCCTTCTTTCTGCATCGCCTCGAGCGACGGGAACGCCTTTACCAGAAGCGACATGATGATCGAAGATGTGATGTAAGGCATGACGCCCAACGCAAACACGGACGCCCTCTCGAGCGCGCCGCCCGAGAACATATTCAATATGTCAAAGATCGTGCCCTTCGTCTGCTCGAAGAGCTTGAGTATCTGCTCAGGGTCGATTCCGGGTATCGGAACGAACACTCCGAGCCTGTATACTATAAGCATAACGGCTGTGAAAAGAAGACGCTTGTTAAGCTCAGGTATTCTAGGAATAGCGCCTATATTTCTATTCATATAATATCTGCCTTACCGCCCTTCTCTTCGATTTTTACGACAGCGCTTTTACTGAAGGCGTCGGCCTTCACGGTGAGCGTCCGGTCGAGCGAGCCCGAGCCCAGCACCTTGACGGGGTTTTTCCCCCTCACGAGACCCGCGCCGACGAACTCTTCCCGGGTAACGACGTCTCCTTCGCCGAACCTGTTCAGGTCGGAAACGTTGATTACGTCGTATTTCTGGGTCTTACGGCTCGTAAATCCCCTCTTCGGAGACCTTAATTTCAAAGCCGTCTGTCCGCCTTCGAACCACGGGGAAACCTTGCCGCCCGACCTGGCTTTCTGGCCCTTGTGTCCTTTACCGCTCGTTTTTCCGGTGCTGCCGGTGCCCCTTCCCACTCTCTTTTTCTGTTTTTTCGAACCGGGCTGGGGAGATAGACTGTTAAGCATTATAGTTGACCCTCTTGACAATAATTTTTGCGCCTTTTCCCCCCGCACTCATCATGCCCAGGGGCGGATTACACATCGGCGACTTCAGTTTAAAAAAGATTTCGGAAGATCCAGTTCCCTTAAATCCTTCCCCCTGACCTTGGCGACGTCCCCGGGCATCCTCAGCATGGAGAGCCCGTTGACGGCGGCCTTGACTACATTGAGCGGGTTCGTAGACCCAACGACCTTTGAAAGGATGTCGTGTATGCCGGCGAGCTCCACTACCGCTCTTACGGCGCCCCCGGCTATAACACCCGTTCCGGGCGCGGCCGGCATCAGCATCACGCTGCTCGACACATGCTCTCCAAGGACTTCGTGAGGAATAGTGCTTCCCTGAATGGGGACTCTTATAAGCCCCTTCTTGGCTTTTTCGATGGCCTTACGTATCGCGTCCGGGACTTCGTTCGATTTGCCGAGGCCTACGCCTATGACACCGGCCGAGTTACCCACCACGGCGAGCGCGGTAAAGTGGAACCTCTTTCCGCCTTTGGTAACCTTGGCCACGCGCCTTATATGAACGACCTTCTCCTTGAGCTCAAACTCATTCGGGTCAATCTTTTCTTTTTGCAAGCACACCTCCCACAACAGACTAAATAAGAACTGTATTGTTAAAACTCGAGTCCTGCTTCCCTCGCAGCGTCCGCAAAGGCCTTGATCCTTCCGTGATACGGGTAGCCGCCGCGGTCGAAACAGACCTGTTTTATCCCCATAGAGACCGAAAGCTCTCCGATATGCTTACCGACGATCTTTGCCGCATCCGTCTTGTTCAGTTTTTCCTTGCTCAGCAGCTCCCTGACCTTAGGGGTGAGCGAAGAAGCGGAGACGAGCGTGTGCGCCCTGAGATCGTCTATGACCTGCGCATAGAGATGATTTGCGGATTTAAATACGACGAGCCTCGGCCTGTCCGCGGTTCCTGACATCTTTCTCCTTACCCTTACGTGCCTCAAGTCCCTTTTAGCTTTTCTGCTCGCTATTTTCATTTTATCCCTTTGCACCAGCCTTTCCGGGTTTCAATTTCATTTTCTCGGTTGAGTACCTTATACCCTTGCCCTTATACGAATCGGGCGGCCGCAGCTCCCTTATCCTGGCCGCTGTCTGCCCGACCGCCTGCTTGTCGATCCCCTGAATTATCAACCTGGTGCCCCTTTCCTCGACCGCAGCGGATACGCCGTCGGGGAGCGGGAATTCGACCGGGTTCGAATACCCGAGACTGAACTTTAACAGGTTCTTGCCGAGGGCCTCAGCCCTGTAGCCGACCCCGACTATCTCGAGGGTCCGCGTGAAGCCTTCGCTCACGCCCGTTACCATGTTGGATATGACGGCGCGGGAGAGACCGTGAAGGGCTTTCACTTTTTTCTCGTCGTTGCCGCGGGCTATGAGTATTTTCTCGTCCTCAAGCTTTGCGTTAATCCCTTCCGGGATATCCCAGGAAAGCTTTCCCTTCGCACCTTCGACCTGCACGGTGTTCTTCCCGAGGCTCACCTTTACGCCGCCCGGAACTTTTATCGGTTTTCTTCCAATTCGTGACATTCAGACTACCTCACAATATTGAACAGATAAGCTCGCCGCCTACGCCCTGTCTCCGCGCCTGCGCCCCAGTCATGATCCCCTTGGACGTCGACAGGATGCAAATGCCCAACCCGCCCTTTATACGCGGTATCTCATCTTTATTTACATATACCCTGCGGCTCGGCTTGCTTACCCTGCGGATCTCTTTAATTACGCTTTCCCTGTCGGGGGTATACGCAAGCGTGATATTTATCATTTTTCTTCCGTTTTGATCTTCCGCCTTGTAATCCGCAATATAACCCTGCTCTTTCAATATCCTCGCCAGCTCCACTTTAATAGTGGAAGAAGGGAGCAGGGCGGATTTATGCCCCGCTATTATTGCGTTCCTTATCCTCGTCAACATATCAGCTATCGGGTCTGTCATCTATTGAATCGCCTCTTTATTTATTCTATTGCCCTTCTTTATTTTAATCGATTTAATCGCCCCTTTATCGGAATCCGCCGGCAATATGATCCCAATCTACCAGCTCGACTTCCTTACGCCCGGAATCTTTCCGAAGCTTGAGAGGTCGCGGAAACAGAGCCTGCACATATTGAATTTCCTCATGAAGGCCCTGGGCCTTCCGCATATGGGACAGCGGCTCCTGGACCTCACCTTGAACTTCGGTTCCGCAATCGATTTTTCCATCAGTGCTTTTCGTGTCATTACGGCCTTCTCCCTTAATTTGCAACGAAGGGCATGCCGAACTCCCGGAGGAGCCCTTTCGCCTCTTCGTCCGTGCGCGCTGTCGTGACTATCGTGATATTCATGCCTTTTACATGCTGGACCTTGCTGTAATCTATCTCGGGGAAAATAATCTGCTCTTTGAGACCGAGCGTGTAGTTCCCGCTGCCGTCGAACGCCTTCGCCGACACACCGCGGAAGTCCCTTACACGGGGGAGCGTGAGATTGATGAGCCTGTCCAGGAACTCGTACATTTTATTCCCCCTGAGAGTGACCGAGCAGCCCACAGGCACTCCTTCTCTCAATTTGAACCCGGCGATGGATTTCCTCGCCGCCCTGACAACAGGCCTCTGTCCCGAAATGAGCGAGAGCTCCTCGACCGCTTCTTCTATGATCTTTTTGTCTTTCCCTCCGTCGCTTAGCCTGCCGATGCCCATGTTGATGACGATTTTCTCGACCCTGGGTATTTCCATCCGGTTCTTATACGAGAACCGGGTTTTCAGCGACGGGACGACTTTACTCTTGTAAACATCCTTCAGCCTGGGGGTCATTATTTCTTGATCTCCTCTCCGCTCTTTTTGCTGTATCTCACTTTCTCGCCGCTGCCCAAGAGCTTGCGTCCGATGCGGACAGGCTTTCTCTCGGACGGGTCGTATATCATCAGGTTAGATATGTGGATCGGGGATTCCTTCTCGACTATTCCGCCCGTCGGGTTCTTCTGCGTCTGACGCTGATGCCGCTTCACGATATTGAGCTTTTCCACAAGGGCGCCGTCTTTCTTATGAAGCACCTTTATGACCTTCCCTGTCTTGCCCTTTTCCTTCCCGGCGATCACGTAAACGGTGTCCCCCGACTTTATATTCCATTTTTTTCTTTCTTTCAAAGTCTTTGCACCCACCTTAAACTACCTCCGGCGCAAGAGAAATAATTTTCATGAATCCTTTCGTACGCAGCTCCCTCGCTATAGGGCCGAAAACACGCGTCCCCAGAGGCTCGTTGTCCTTAGTAATGAGCACGGCCGCATTGTTGTCGAACCTGACGTAAGAGCCGTCCGTCCTTCTCTGCTCCTTCCTGGTCCTGACTATAACCGCCCTGTGCACCGCCCCCTTTTCGACCTTCGAATTGGGGATGGCCTCTTTTATGGATACGACCACAATGTCGCCCAGCCTCGCGTACTTCCTGCGCGTGCCGCCGAGAACCTTTATACAGTAAAGCCTTTTAGCCCCCGTATTGTCGGCTGACTCCAAAAACGTCGTCGAGCTAATCACTCGGAATTCCCTCCCAGATTTTCTGCATCAGCCTCGACCTCCAGTTGAATGCCGCGCTCGAGAATCTTGCTGACCCTCCACCTCTTCGTCTTGCTGTAGGGTCTTGTTTCGAGTATCAGCACCCTGTCGCCGACCTTGCACTCTTCTTTTTCGTCGTGGGCCTTGAACTTAGTATTCCTCTTGACCGCCTTCTTGTACGTGGGGTCTTTCTTTATCTGAACCACGTCGACGACTACGGTTTTGTCCATTTTATCGCTGACTACGGTCCCGATCTTGGTCTTGTATTTCCCTCTCGGCATTAAACTAGCTTCTCCCTGTTGAAGTTTCCTTTTCTCTAATCACCGTCAGGACGCGGGCGAGGTCCTTTTTCAGCTTGCTGATCCTCGCAAAATTAGTCGTCTGCTGAGTGCTGACCTGTATCCTCAGATTGAAGATCTCCTCCGCGAGCTCCGTTCTCTTCTTGTTCAGCTCATTTTCCGTCAATTCCCTTATTTCGCTTGCCTTCATCCGAGTATATCCCCCTCGTGACGTGATACGAGGCGCGTTTTAACGGGCAGCTTATGGGACGCGAGCCTGAACGCCTCCTTGGCGAGGTCGAGAGGGAGTCCGCTAATCTCGTATATCATCGTACCCCTTCTTACGGGCGCTACGTAGCTGTCGACGTCTCCCTTACCTTTACCCATCCTCGTTTCGGCGGGTTTCTTGGTTATCGCCTTGTGAGGGAAAACTCTTATCCAGAGCTTCGCCCCCCTTTTAACGTGGCGGGTTATCGCGATACGCGCTGCCTCTATCTGTCTCGAGGTGAGCTTCCCGCCTTCGACGGACTGGAGCCCGTACTCGCCGTATGCCATGGACGCACCTTTCGTGGCCTTGCCCCTAATTCTGCCCTTGTGGAGCTTTCTGTATTTAGTTCGCGCTGGCTGTAACATTGTTTATCACCGTCAAACAGCTTGTTTGTGTTTCCTTTCGAGCACTTCGCCTTTAAAAATCCAGACCTTTATTCCGATTATCCCGTAAGTGGTCTTCGCCTGAGCGAAACCGTAATCTATATCGGCCCTCAGCGTTGCGAGAGGCACTCTCCCTTCCCTGTACCATTCCTGCCTCGCTATCTCTGCGCCTCCGAGCCTGCCCGAGACCATCACCTTGATGCCGAGCGCCCCCAGCCTGAGAGCGGACGCTATGCCCCTTTTCATGGCGCGCCTGTAAGCGACACGCCTTTCTATCTGAAGGGCTATGTTCTCGGCCACGAGCTGCGAATCGACCTCGGGCCTCTTGACCTCGCGGATGTCGAGATAGATGTCCTTCCCGGTCATCTTGGAAAGCCTCTGGCGGAGGGACTCTATCTCCTGCCCCTTCCTGCCTATAATCATTCCGGGGCGGGCGGAGTTAATGACTATCCTCACCCTCTCGGACGCCGCGCGCTCGAGCTCGATCTTGGAGATCGCAGCCTGGTAGAACTCCTTTTTGATAAGGTCCCTTATCTTGAGGTCTTCATGCAGGAGGTCGGTGTACTTCTTTTTCTCCGCAAACCATTTGGAGTCCCAAGTCTTCGTGATTCCCAGTCTAAGCCCTATCGGGCATACTTTCTGACCCAATTTATAGCCCCCTCTCTTCAAGTACTATGGTTATATGGCTCATTCTCTTTTTCCTCGACGCGGCCCTTCCCATAGCTCTCGCCCGTATCCTCTTGAGCGTGGGGCCCTTCGATGCATAAGCTTCTTTTATATAGAGCGTGTCCGTATCGCTGTGACCCTTTTCGGCAGCATTCGCCACCGCCGACTTGAGCAGCTTCGCGATATCGGGCGCCGACCTCCTGCGCAGCGCCGAGAGTATGCTGAACGCGTCTTCAACGCCGTTCCCCCTTATCAATTCGAGAACGGGGCCAAGCTTCTTCGGAGACGACCTGTAGTATTTTCTTACGGCTTGAGAAACCATCTTGTTCCCTTCTTACTCGGATTTGCCTTTCGTTACTTTTGCTTTTTTATCCCCGGAATGGCCGGTAAAGGTTCTCGTAGGAGAAAATTCGCCCAGTTTGTGACCCACCATGTGCTCGGTGACGTATACCGGGATAAACTTCCTCCCGTTGTAGACGGCGAACGTAAGGCCGATCATATCAGGAGTGACCATAGACCTTCTCGACCACGTCCTGATAATGCGCGAGCTGCCGGACGCCCTCTCGGCATCCACTTTTTCCTGGAGTTTCTCACTTACATACGGCCCTTTCTTGCTCGATCTCGGCATAACCTCTCCTTAATCCATCCCGTAACCGATTCTTCTGCGTTTTACTATGAAATTATCGGTTCTCTTGTTCTTCCTTGTTTTGTATCCGATCGTTATCCAGCCCCACGGCGATACCGGATGAGGGTTCCCCTTGCTGGCTTTACCTTCTCCGCCGCCGTGCGGATGATCGACCGGGTTCATCGCAACGCCCCTCACGTGCGGGCGCCTGCCCCTGTGTCTCTGCCTTCCCGCCTTTCCTATAGATATAAGCTCGTGCTCGGCGTTGCCGATCTTGCCTACGGTCGCCATGCATTCAACGCTTATCAAGCGTATCTCGCCCGAGGTCAATTTGAGCTGGGCGTAGCCGCCTTCCTTAGCCACTATCTGTGTAGAGGCTCCGGCTGCTCTCGCGAGCTTGCCCCCTCCCTTGGGCTTCATCTCTACGTTGTGCACCACCGTGCCCACCGGGATGCTTTTCAGGGGGAGGGCATTGCCAAGAGCTACTTCGACGTTTTCGCCGGAGTACACGGTATCGCCTACATTAAGACCTTCGGGCGCGAGTATGTACCTCTTCTCCCCGTCCGCATAAAAAAGGAGGGCTATTCTCGACGAGCGGTTGGGGTCGTACTCTATAGACACGACCTTTCCGGGTATATCGTATTTATCGCGCTTGAAGTCGATGTCCCTGTAAAGACGCTTGTTGCCCCCTCCCTTCTGGAAGCTCGTTATCCTTCCCTGGGAATTCCTGCCGCCCCTTTTCTTTAAAGGCGAGGTAAGGGGTTTGTGAGGCTTGTCCGCCGTTACGTCAGAATAATCCGACCCTGACCTGAACCTCGTACCCGCGCTCGTGGGGCGGAATTTTTTAATACCCATTTTTAAACTCCCTCGAATATCTCAATTGTCCCTTCTTTGACCTCTATATAGGCCTTCTTGATCGACTGCCTCTTGCCCGATATGCGCCCGAACCTCTTTACCTTCTTGCCGGTAGTAACGAGAGTCCTGACCTTGCCGACCTTGACTTTGAATATCTTTTCGACGGCGTCCTTTATTTCCTGCTTGTTCGACCTCTTGTCGACCGAAAAAACGTACCAGTTCTTCTCTCTCGCATCGGAGGACTTTTCGGTTACCAGAGGACGCTTGATTATCTGTCTCGGGTCTTTCAATTCGCGAGGACCTCCTGTGCGCGGGCGAGCGATTCCTCGGTCATCACAAGCGTGTCGTATCTGAGTATGTCGTACACGTTGATGCCGTCTATTTTAAGCACCTTGACGTTCGGCATGTTTCTTGAGGACTTGAGCAGGTTTTCGTTGTCGCCGCCTATGATTATGAGTGCGGATTTCAAGCCGAACCTTTTGATGAATTCATCGACCTGCTTGGTCTTGATCGAAGGCAGGCTGATTTCGTTCAATGCAAGCATCCTGCCTTCGCTGTATTTCAGCGAAAGCGAGCTTATGAGAGCCTGCCGCTTGCTTTTCTTGTTTAATGTATATGACCAGTCCTTGGGCTTTGGACCGAATATAATCGCGCCCTTTCTCCACTGAGGGGCACGTATGCTGCCCTGACGGGCGCGCCCGAGATGCTTCTGCTTCCAGGGCTTCTTTCCGCCGCCGCTGACCTCGCCTCTCTCTTTGGTGGAAGAGGTGCCCGCGCGCCTTTTCGTAAGCTGCCAGCTTACTACCGTATGGAGCAGATGCTCCCTGACAGGCGCTTCGAATATCGAGGAATCGAGATCTATCGTCCCGACTTTACTCTTTTCCATGTTAAAAACGTCAAGCTGCGGCACTGTCTCTGCTCCCTTTAGAAGTTCTCTTTATGATCACGAGACCGCCCCTCGGGCCGGGGACAGATCCTTTTATGATTATTATATTTTTATCGGTATCCACCTTGAAAATCTGCACGCCCTGCATGGTCACCCTTTCACTGCCCATGTGCCCAGGCATCCTGAGCCCCTTCCACACCCTCGCAGGGTATGTGTTCGAGCCTATGCCTCCGGGCCTCCTGTGGGCCATGCCGCCGTGTGACGCGGGCTGCCCCGCGAAGTTGTGCCTCTTCATGACGCCCGCAAACCCCTTTCCCTTGCTCGTACCCACGACATCGACCGTCTCTCCTTCCTTGAAGATATCGGCCTTGATTTCGTCTCCGGGCTTGTAATCGCCGGCGGTCGCGCTGAATTCCACTATATGCTTAAGGGGCGAAACCCCGGCCTTCTTAAAATGCCCGAGCATCGGCTTCGTCACTCTCTGGGGCTTGGCCTCTTCGAATCCTATTTGAAGGGCTTCATAGCCGTCCTTTTCCGCGGTTTTCTTTTGAACCACGAAGCACGGACCCGCCTCGATAACGGTGGCGACTACGGCCGTACCGTTCTCGAGAAAGAATTCTGTCATTCCCAGTTTTTTACCTAATATTCCTTCAATCATCGAAATTATGATCCCGTTAGTTTTATCTCGACCTCGACGCCCGAAGCCAGGTCGAGCTTCATGAGCGCATCGATCGTCTGTTGCGTGGGCTCGAGTATATCGACGAGCCTCTTGTGAGTTCTGACCTCGAAATGCTCCCTCGAATTCTTGTCCACGTGCGGAGACCTCAGCACGCAGTAGCGGCTGATGTGAGTCGGAAGAGGCACGGGCCCCGCGACCTTGGCTCCTGTCCTTTTTGCCGTATCCACGATCTCCACAGAAGACCTGTCAAGAAGCCTGTGATCGAACGATTTCAGTTTTATACGTATCTTAGCAGCACGATTCATGTATTAATTTCCTTGACACATCACTCCACGATTTTAGTAACAACGCCAGCGCCTACTGTCCTTCCCCCTTCCCTTATCGCGAACCTCAACTGATCCTCTAACGCCACAGGCGCTATCAGCTCTACGTCCATATTAATATTGTCCCCAGG
>JBFMCV010000012.1 GCA_040754335.1 Thermodesulfobacteriota bacterium
GAAACTCTAAGCGTGTTAAATCAAATTGTCTGCAAGTCTGAATTGTTTGGCTAGGTGTTTTAGCTTATAATCCTCTTGTGCAAGCGTAGCTGTCGTTTGAAATGCGTCAACTATGTTGCACCATATGCTATTCATAGGACGCTTCGGCGTCCTTTTTCTTAGCCTCGACAATTGTTTTATAACGGCCGCTCCATTATTACTGTCGCTTTTCTGGGTCATTTGCAATTTCATCGTGTGATGTCTGGACACCCTCCTGCAGGACCGATGATAAAATACACTTATGAAAAGAGTTCCTGTATTTATCATCCTGGTATTATCCTTTGCTATTTCAAGGTTGCTGTTTTCTTTTGTTGATGACCCTGAAGGGCCGAACCTGCTCATAGTTACCGTATTGGCAATGTTTATATTCGCGCCATTATACCTGGCGTATCTGATGATCTCTAAGAAGCATAAAGTCAGAAAATAGGTCACTGTTACCGAGCGGTGGACGCTCTGGCGTCCTTTTTGTTTTGTCTCAAGTGCTAAAGTTAGATAGGATACGACTTTAAAAAGAGGGGTAGATACAATGGCTAAATACGTTGATGGATTTGTTCTGGTAGTGCCTAAGGGCAAAGAAGCTGAATATGAAGAAATGGCTAAGATGGGCCGGGATTCCTGGATGAAGCATGGTGCGCTGCAGTACTTTGAATGTAGGGGCGAAGATCTCAAGCAGCAGGAAATGGCTGACCTGAAATCACGGGCTTTCCAGAAGATGGCAGGCGCGAACGATGAGGAGAATGTCTGGTTTTCGTTCATTGTTTTCGAATCAAAAGAGCACCGCGATGAAGTAAACAAAAAGGTCATGGCAGAAATGGACGAGGCCTATAAGGACCAAACCGATTTTGAAATGCCTAACGATATGACGAAGATGGCGTACGGTGGGTTTGAAGTAGTGGTTGAAGGTTAGCTATAAGCACTGTGAAAACGCTTATTTTCGGTGGACAAAGTTCAAGCAACCGGGAGTGGGTGAACGCTCTTGTTAAACAGTTGAGCGCACAAGGGGGTGACTACGTGTCTTTATGCCACGAGTATCTGGCATGGTCCTCAAAAACTAATAGTGACGATGTGAGCCAGATCGAGCTTGAGATAGAAAATGCGCAAGCTAAGTATCGTGATTGCAACTTCGACATGATTATCGGTAAATCCTTTGGCTGCTTGATGGCAGTCGAATCCAAAATCAACTCCGAGTATATTGTGCTTATCGGACCGCCCGTCCTTGCCTTGAAAGAGCTGCACTTTGATCTGATGAAAGCCATCAAGTTGTCCAGTTCTAAGATATTGATAATGATGAACGCAGATGATCCGTTAGTAGAGAGAGCTGATCTAGAGGCGTATGTGCGTGAAAATCCAAGTAAAGTAATTCTTCATATACTTTCCGGCAATCACCATAAGTACGAAGATATTAATACGTATGCTTCTATCATTGATTGCTTCTTGAATCAGAAACAGGTCAGGTTAACAATTGGCCGATAGAATAGGTCTTAATGAGTGAAACCGATGGAAAGGATGAGGTAGATGAGCGCAATAGACTCGAATCTGAAAAGAATGGACAATGTCGCTATCGTGGTGGAGTCGCTGGATGAGGTGATCGCGTTTTTCAGCGAGCTGGGGATGAAGCTTGAGGGGCGGGCGATGGTTGAAGGGGAGTGGGCTGGGCGTGTCACAGGTCTGGGCGACCAGAAGGTTGAGATCGCCATGATGGTTGCTCCGGATGGGCACAGCCGTCTGGAATTGTCGCGGTTTCTGGCACCGGCAGTGGTTGCCGACCATCGCGATGCGCCGGTTAATTCGCTTGGCTACCTGCGCACAATGTTTACTGTGAAAGATATTGATGACACGGTGGCGCGGTTGCAGGAGCATGGGGCAAAGCTGGTCGGTGAGATAGTGCAGTATGAGGATTCGTACCGGCTGTGTTATGTGCGCGGGCCGGAGCGGATTTTGATTGGATTGGCGGAGGAGCTCAAAGCTAAATCTGAGAGCTTGAGTTAACGGGCTGTAGAGTCTATAGGGGCCAATGTCCATGTCACGCTTCCCAGGGCGTTTTTTGCTATGATAGGGGCATGTTATTGGATAGGGTGAAGCGGTTGCTTGAGCTGTACGAGTCTGGCGCTGTACCTACATTGGCCCAACATGAAGTCAACCCGGGGCTGCCGAAGGGCAGTCGTGAGAATTACTTGTATTTCACGCTGCCAGTATGTATTAACTTTCAGCGTAGCTCGCCGGCGATGTGGGCAGCTGCGTTAAAGACTTGGGAAGACGAGTCGACTCGCTACCTTTTCTTTCCGGAGCAGCTGGCTGATGCGTCTGATGAGCAAATCAGAGCCGACTTGATAAAACACAAGCTCGGGCTGCAGCCTAATAAGCACACGCAGATTTGGACTACCATTGCCCATACATTGCATGAATATTATTTGGATGACCCAAGGCAGCTAATCTCCGAAGCAGAATCTGACGCGGCGAAACTCATTACGCTACTGCAGGTTACGCACCGTAAAAGATTCCCGTATCTATGCGGCCCTAAACTGTCAAACTATTGGCCGTTCATCCTGTCGCATTATACTGATGTGCAGTTTACGAGCGCGCAAGAGATATCAATAATTCCCGATACGCACGTCATTCAGAGTAGTATTGTTCTGGGATTGGTACCAACTGGCGCGACCGCTGCTACGGTCGAGCTGGCGTGGAAGAATCTCCTGGCAGGTACCGGTATTAATCCCATGCGCGTACATCCCGCCTTGTGGAACTGGAGCCGCAATAAGTTTGAGCCGGCCATATGAGTCAGCAGGCCTACCGGCAACTGAAGAGGCCTATTCTTGTCGAGGATTTCTCAATGCGGTTCGAGGCGCTCGGGGGTCTGCCAGGACCGTTGATCAAATGGTTTCTGCAAGAGTTGAAACCGGAAGGGCTGTGTAAACTGCTTGATAGCTACGAGTCGAGGACGGCATATGCGCAGACGTGCTTTGCGTATTGTGCGGGAGATGAAGTGCAAGTATTCGAGGGGGTAGCGCGAGGAATAATTACCGATGCGCCACGTGGCAGCCATGGTTACGGCATCGAGGCTATCTTCATTCCCGTCGGCTGGGAAAAAACTTGGGGGCAAATGAATAAAGAGGAACAAGTGGCTTCATCGGTTAGGCGGATAGGGCTTAAGAAGTTGGAGGCTTATCTAAGTTCGCTTTAGAGCGTAAGTCCCGTCCCTTATCATACAAGCAAATGCTCTCGATATGGCGCTTCTAGTGTCTTCCGCCATCGAGTTATCTCATCCATGGTAGTGCGTAAACTATTCTATTACCCATCTGCAATACTATTTTGACCTAAACGTGTCTGAAATGGCATAGTTTCAGACAAATGAGGTAGAGATGGTCCCGTTTTTGTTAGACTACAATAATGGCGATAGACGTAGCAGAACTGATTAACATACTCATAGATTTTCAAGCAGTTGAGCGAAACATAACAATACCTAAACTTAATAGGCAAGAAAATGATACGGAGCACTCTTACAATCTTGCGATGGCTGCATGGGTCATTATTTCCCAAGATAGCTTGCCGCTAGACCTAGACTTAGCTATAAAGTATGCTCTTGTTCACGACTTTGTTGAGGTGTATGCAGGTGACGCATTTCCGCTTGATGATAAGCAAGTAGCTGAAAAGCCGAAAAAGGAGCATTTTGCACTCTTGAAGCTACAAGATAACAAGCTAACTGAAGAATTTGCGAAACTCATCGAGCAATACGAGCGAATGGATGATGAAGAAAGTAAGTTTA
>JBFMCV010000013.1 GCA_040754335.1 Thermodesulfobacteriota bacterium
GAATGAACTCAGAATAATTGACAACAGCTTGCAAACATCCACTCCTGCTCAAATTATCTGCAAATAGAGAAAAGCCTAAATAAGAGCTGGATTTAGCAGTTCGGAAAAAGGTTCGTTTCTTTGGACCACCATTCTTATTCCTTGCGATTTCGGAAAATGCAGGTTTTTTGGTGCATAATACTCGTTCTAAAAATCAGAGTTCACTGTTGTTTGCGATCAATGAGTTTGCCGTACTTTCATTCTCAAAGGTTTAGCCGTTTAATCTCATTTGCAAATAATTTGCGTTGAGATTTATGTTTGCAAGCTGTTTGCAAATAATGTGAGTTCATTCTCACTTAATGTGAGTTTGAAGCCTCCGATATTATCAATTAATGTGATTTGGAAATTGCGATGTTTGCAAGTTTGGCCGCGGATGTTTGCAAGCCGCTACAGCTAACTATCTAAAATCCGGGTTTGCAGGTCAAAAATGACCTCTTAAGTGTATTTTCTGTTCCGTTACTCCCCAACACCCTTATTAAGCAGCAGGGTCAAGATAATTTCTCGTGACGACATCCAAGCGATTATGACCTAGAGCAGCACTAACCAAAAGCATAGCGTCTTTGTTCTTGCTGTGAGGGTCATAATGGCTACCAGCCAACTGTTGATAGAGTGCATTGGCGTAATGACGACGGTAGCCGTGAATATCAGCACGGATAGGGATACGTAGAAAAACTTTCTCGTCAGCTCGCTTGGTGCTGATGATTTCCTTCACGCGCTCTTGCATGGCTTGCAAGACTGGGACAGTGCGAGGACGTCCACCTTTGCCTTGAGCAACAAAGACCCAGGTGCGGCCATCAGCAAAATAGACATCGTCAACCTGGAGAGTGCGCAGCTCGTGACGGCGTAGACCAGTAGCACAGCAAAAATCAACTAAGTCGCGGTTACGAGTAAGAGAGAATTTCTTGTCCATAAGCTTAGGTCCACGACTGCGCTTAATCTCGTCTTTGTGTCTGATGGGTAGAGAGACATTACAACCCAGTTGAGGATCTTGATAGAGCTTGCGCAAGGCAGCACGAGTAAGTTGCAAGGTCCAGGCAGAATGACCCTGATTAAGCTTGTGGAGGAGATATTGATCAGCAAAGAGGCGCGCCTCTGCGAGCCAGCGACAATTATGATTTTGCTTAGCCCATTGTACGAAGGCGATGGATTGTTTGCGGTAAGAGGCCATAGTTTCGAGAGAAAAGATGCCGTCAATTCTGGCAGGCTGCCATTGCTTAGCACCAGCAGCGCGGGACTGAGCGATGGCTAATTGTTTAGCCTCAAATTTGGACTGACCATAACGCGCTTGTTGTTGTAATTGATCAACTACCTGTTTAACCAGACTAGGACGTTTCGACATGGCGATAAAAACCCCCCGAATTTGGCGAATAGACGAGCGCTGAGGGGGGGGACGGTAAAAAACGGAGGTCTAGCTAGGGCGCGAGTGTTTACACTTCCCTGGCGAAGCTCAGCGAAGTGTAACCCGCGCGCCAGTGAGCAGAGCAAATAGTCCCCAGACCTGACCGGCACCCGTGTTAAGAAAACGAGCAACTTATGCGGCTTGCCCGTAACCGATTCTAGTGACCGAGACGCATGGGCTCGGTATCAATTCAGACAAAAATATTTAGTTGTGACTCGATTAACTCAATGAGTTTCAGTATTGAGGTAGTGTGCAGCTACCAAACACTGCACAGTACCCTGTACTCAACTTTGACATGCTGGATTACCATCACTGCCACAAGGGCAAGGTTGGCTACCAGTTCAATAATTCATTTGGCGGGGGGAACGTAACTTTAGAGCTAGCACGCTACCCGCTTGTCCCATTAAAGGTTTAACTAGCAGTATAATCAATTTCAAATTTTACCCTAACAGGGATGTGACTAATCAGTGTGTCAAACATGTTGTTTGACATTAAACCCTCACTTTGTTCGGTAGAGGCTCCGATTCAGGTTACTAATGTTACTTACGCATAAGCTTGTTAGTGAGAGCGCGTTGTCATCAATGCGAGGGTGC
>JBFMCV010000014.1 GCA_040754335.1 Thermodesulfobacteriota bacterium
TCTGTTCGGCTATATCGAGGGCTTCTACAATTCCCGTCGCCTGCACTCGGCTCTGGGCTATATCAGCCCCGCCGAGATGGAACGCAGAGCGGCTTAACCCCGTCCACTTTTTCGGGGGAAGATCAACATCGATCCAAAGCTGGATTTCATCCGGAAGCATTTTTCGGAGATCGCGTTGCCGCGATGAATGAATAATTGGGCTGTCGTGCAGGTCGCGATCTCATATCCCAACTGTCTGTAGGATGCAGTCAATCAGCTTTCCGGGCAGCGGAGGACTTAGGCGGCGATCGGGAACGGGGTTCCTTACGAGACAACGTCTCTCATCACCCATTTAGGGTGCCGCTTTGGGTAGATGGTGCGGGCGGTCGGATTCGAACCGACACGTATTTCTACGGCGGATTTTGAAGTGAGTCGCGGCTTTCATCGGGCTGCTATTCCACGGATGACGGCGCTTCAAACAAGAACCCAAGGGTCAGCCGACACTCCTAGATGGCACTTGCCCGTTGAGACGGCCCGTCCGATGTGCACGCTATAGCCCGATATTACCGCATCCCTTCACGCGGCGGCTTCAAATCGGAAGATCTATCGCCTTCTATCTCCACAAGAGTAAAGAAGTGGAGATACGGTATGAGCGTTGCGCCGCATGTCGCCCGCAGGACAATTCGCCGGCATCAGCTACGAGAGATCGTGCCGCTTGCCGACAGCACAATCTACGACATGGAGCAGCGAGGAGAATTCCCGCAGCGCTTCTATCTCACCTCGCGTTGCGTCGTCTGGGATCTGGCAGAAGTCGAAGCTTGGCTTGACGCTCGACGCCGTGCCTCTCGGGCCAATGCTATCGAACGCGCTCCAAGCCCCGACGTGAGATTGCGCCGCTCTCGGCCTGTCAAACACTAGGCTCGAGCTCAAGCAGCTCCATCGTGGCCGGGAGCAGGGTCGGCACATACTTCCGACCCGCGACCCAAGCGTCCACCAGGTTGGACCACTCCTGCATCATATGCCGGCGCTGGTGCTCATACTCCGCCTTGTTGTAGACGCCACGCGAGGACCGTCCGTCCTCATGCGCCAAGCACTTCTCGATCCAGTCGCTGTTGAAGCCGAGTTCGTTCAACAAAGTGGACCCGGTGCGTCGAAGATCGTGAACAGTGAAGGGCTCAAGTGGCAGCCCCTCCTTTTTCGCTCTAGCGACCACGGCGGTCGTGATCCGGTTGAACGTCGCCCGCGACATTGGCGCGTCAGCGTCATATCGCGACGGAAGGACATAGCGCGAATTGCCGGCGCAGGTTTTCAACGCGATGAAGATGTCGATGGCCTGCTGAGACAGGTAGACGTTGTGTGCCTTCGACCGCTTCATTCTTTCCTTGGGTATCGACCAGACGGCGTTCTCAAAATCGACCTCATCCCAGGTGGCATCCTGGAGCTCGCTCTTCCTGACCATCGTCAGGAGGAAAAGCTTCATTCCCAACCGTATGGTCGGCAGTGTCGGCACATGCTCAAGCTGACCGAGCATGACGCGGATCTCCGCGGGCGATAGGGACCGATCCTTCGGCACGAAGGTCGCGATGGACGCAGGCCCAACCTCATCCGCTGGGTTGGCGACCTTCTCGCCATGCAGGATGGTGATCTTCCCCCGAAAAAGTGGACGGGGTTAAGCCGCTCTGCGTTCCATCTCGGCGGGGCTGATATAGCCCAGAGCCGAGTGCAGGCGACGGGAATTGTAGAAGCCCTCGATATAGCCGAACAG
>JBFMCV010000015.1 GCA_040754335.1 Thermodesulfobacteriota bacterium
GACCTGAAGATTGATCACTTTTCGTCCTCTGCTTTTGCGCGTCGGTACCAAGCTTCGCCTGCGAGCAGTTCGGTGTAGCCGCGTCCCAGCACCTGCCATCCAGGTGGACCATTGCGTCTGAGATGTCCTCCGAGTCGAGCGATCGCAGATAGCGCATCTTGGATCGTCGGCTTTTCAGGTAGCGGCGTTGCCAATGAGAGGACGTGGATCTGCGAGTCAGTGAGGATGTCGCGTGCAGGAGCTTGGGGTTGGTATCGACCGAGAGCGCGCATTCGAAGCAGGTTCCAGGCGATGGGGATGAAGATCGCAAGCGCGTTGGTGAGGGCCTCCCAACTTTCCAGCTGGCGCTTCTCGAACGAACACCCCGTCTTGATGGCTTTGAAGTACTCCTCGATCGTCCATCGGCTTCGATAGATGTCGACGATCCGGATGATCTGCTTCTTGGTCTCGATCGGCTCTGTCGTGGCGAGCATCCAGTCGACTGGTTCAGCGTTCTTCGGTGGATCGATCTCGCGGACCCTCACCACGTTGAGGTCGAGCTGCTTGGGGTAGGAGGCCCCACAGACGCTCGGGCGCTGGACCGTTACTCTTATGGCGCTGAACGCCAGTTTGGCTTTTCGCTCCTTTCGCGGGCCAGACCGCTTCCTGAGGTAGTAGCCGGAAACCTTGCGGCGCCGCGAGACCTTGATTGTCCGCGTGTAGACCGTTCGGGCCGTGGCTGTGTGCTCCTTCAGATGCACATCCTCATCGACGAGCTTCCGGTCGTAGCAGAGTCGGATCACGAAGCGATGATTCTTGGCGACGAGTCCGGCGAACAGTTTGTAGTCATCCGCCTCGCTGTCCATCACATGGATGAATCGGTTCTTGCTCGGTGACCACTCCTCGACATCATCGACGAGTTCACCCCACCGAACTTGCTCCGACGGAAGATCTCGGACATCGAGGTAGTCGGCGCCCTGCCTTCGCTTCGCCGTCGCAGTTTCCTCGTCTCTCACCCAGGCGTGAACTCCGAGAACGCCAAGAGGGATGCGCGCCTCTCCCTCAGCCAAGGCCAATGCAAAGTGCCCTAGGAAGCCAACACCAGAGCGCTGTAAAGGTCCCAGGCCCTCGCGCGCCTCGCCCTGGAAGCAGAATGTCGAGGTATCGTGGACGACGAGAACGGTCTCGTATTCCTCGGCTCGGTTCGCTGTCGATTGCACATGCGGCATCAACAAACCTTCGAACGAGACCCGATCGTTGTTCAGAAAACGATAGAGCCCTTCGAGCTCGCCCTCGGTGACCATCGCCTTCGGAAAACTGGCTGTCGGGTCGGCGGAGATCGTCCGCACGATCCGAGCCAATCGCTTGTTCAGCCGGACGTCACCCAGCTCCGCTCCTTCGAACTCTCCATCTACCTCGACGAGTGGCGGCTCGCGAATCAAGCCGCTCTCCCGAAAGCAAACAGGCTTCGCACATGCTTGTTGAAGAACGAACCCTTGGACTCAGCCTTCAGGAAGTCCTCGAACGTCTCCTTCGGAACGTCCACGAAGCGGTACACCGCGCCAGATTGAAACTCGATCTCCAGCGCCCGACTCTCCAAGCAGTAGCCGATTGAATTGATGACTGAAGAAACAACGGTGAACCTCGCAAGCGGTCCTGCAATCATACACACACGATCGGCGCTCAATGATCTGCGCGCGATCCGACGGATGATCGATGCCGCACGCGTCCGAGATGTGTAGGATCTTCAGGTC
>JBFMCV010000016.1 GCA_040754335.1 Thermodesulfobacteriota bacterium
CATTTGCATCTACACAAGTCGAGAGCAAAAACAAGCAGAAGCAGAGGGCCGTTCTACCTGCGATCAGGTCGCCCGAACCCTTGCAGGATAGTCCTTGCCATGCCTTTGAGTTCCGATACCTTGTATTGCTCCAATGCTTCCAACATCGCCAACAACACCCACATACCTGCTAACAAGGCTGGCTCCGTGAAGGCCTTCCCCCATCGCATCTGCCTTCCGCTCAACCTCACTAACAACTTCCTCGCTTCCTTTGCTTCTGGGCTTGTCGCTCTGGCCAATTGCCACACTATCACGCACGCCATCGCCGCTACTAGCAGGCGCTTGGCTATCGCCTCAGGCTTTTCCTGTTGCCATTGCTCAAGATTGTGTCCCGCGCTTTTGAGTAACTTGAAAAACGATTCTATCTTCCATCGCCAGTAGTACCACAAGGCTATGGTCGCTGCGCTCTCTTGTTTGACATTCGTGTACAAGAACCACTGAGACAACAGCGTTTCATCTGCTGACCGGATTTGAGTTACTACAAGCCGCAAACTTATTGGCTCTCCCTTTATCACCTTGCGCCTCTCGACTACTCCTTTTCTTTGACGGTGTGGACGCGCTGGTCGCACTATCTGAACCTCTGTCTCGGCGACAAACTGCATCCCTCCAACTCCATTGACATCGACTGGGCGAGAAGCCTTAAAGTCAAGCTCATCAACCACTTCGCTCAACAAGATGTCTCGTCCCTGATGAAGCACTCGTTGCTTGTCATCAGCCCGCACCAGGAAGAGATGACCTGACTTATCCCATGCTCTGTAATGGGCGACTGAGTCTGCCCCGCGATCTATGATATGAACTACAGGCTTGGAAAAACCAAGCTGTGAGATGTGGTTGATAGATTCTGTGATTTCATCTATCTGAGGAGCATCCTCCTCGACCTTCCGGCTGCGAGTTGTATGAATGCCGTCTTCGGCCCAAAGGCTTTCAAAGACAGGAGCGATAGGAGTGCCGTCCCTGTCGCTGATGACAAGCGCGGTTTGGAGTTGAAAGCCGAGAGTCTTTTTAGACCCGATCTCGATGCGGTTTTCTTTTCTGGTGTGGTTGGCATAGTTGAGATCAGTCCAATCGTGAAGGCAGAGAGCATAAGCGAGAGATTCCTCCAATACGGCCTCACGAGCCGAAAAGATGAGAGGCTCAACGAGAGCCTCAAGAGTGACATCCTCGTTGGCATAAAAGCGCCAGGCGGCTTGAACGCTGGCAAAGGCTGTCGTGCCACGAGGCAAAGCGCGAAGTCCGGCGGCGATGGTTTGGGATGCGTTGAGATGTTCTTTCACAAGTTGTTTATAACGCTTTTGCAAGCGCGGTTCGAGCGATGATGTAGTGTCTAGCATCTTTTCAGTCTATTCTATAAGACTTGTGTAGATGCAAATG
>JBFMCV010000017.1 GCA_040754335.1 Thermodesulfobacteriota bacterium
GGATCAGCGCGGAATCGTGTGGGCGAAAAACTGTGATTTCATAGCGGCTCGCCCCTGTAATTCCAGTATTTTTCCCATTCTTCGTATAGCATAAAACGTGTTTCGCCTCAGTCGCAGGATCAGCGTATGAATTCTCCCCGTACATTGCGCGAACTTTTCACAATGCCTGGTTTTGTGGCCAACTCAACGCTTGAAGGTGTTTTTGGTGACCGTTACGCAAGGGTGGTCACTCTCAAGCGGCGAAAAAAACTGCGATCTGTTCCCGCTGCGGTCATCGCTGCCGCCATCGCTATGACATGCGCACGCAACAGGTGCGTGATCTCTCGGTGGCCGACTGGCGAATATACCTGGAGTTCGACCGTTGGCGCGTCCACTGTCCGGGGTGCAACGGCGTGCATGTAGAACATCTCGATTGGCTGGCAAAGAATCCGCGCTACACTCAGCGCTTTGCCATGCATGTCGGCAAACTCTGTCGCGATATGTCCAACAAGGCGGTGGCAGAGCTGGAGCGCCTGCACCACAGCACGGTAAAAGATCTCGACAAGCTTTACATGCAACAGCAGGTGGCCAAGGCGGGTCTGCCTGCTCCGCGCGTCATTGGCATCGATGAGATCTCCATCCGCAAGGGCCATAACTACCGGGTGATTGTCAGCGACCTGGAGCGGGGGCGCCCCATCTGGGTCGGGGGCGAGGGGCGCAGCGAGGCTGACCTCGATCGTTTTTTCGCCGATTTGGGGCCTAAAAAGAGCGCGCGTATTGAATTGGCCGTGATGGATATGTGGAAGCCGTTTCGTAATTCCGTCACCCGCAACCTCCCCGATGGGCGTATCGTCTTCGACAAGTTTCACATCATGCGCCACCTCAGTGATGCCCTGGATGAGGTGCGCCGAAGCGAATACCGGCGCTTGGCCGGCCGGGATCGTAGCTTCATCAAGGGCAGTCGCTACGTCTTGCTCTCCAGCCGGGGAAACCTCTCCGTGGACGGCCGTCACGCGCTCAAGAAACTGCTCGCCGCCAACAAGCGGCTCAATACCGCCTATCTGCTCAAAGAGTCCTTCGGGCAGCTCTGGGACTATCGCAGCGAACACGGCGCGCGGGCCTTCTTCGAGCGCTGGCAGGAGGCTCTGAAGTGGCAGCGGCTGGAACCCTACCGCAAATTTGCACGGATGATCGAACGTCATTGGGATGGCATCATTTCCTATTGCAATCCAGATAACAAAGTAAGTCTCGGTATGGTCGAAGGGCTCAACAACAAGATCCGAGTGCTGCAACGCCGCGCTTACGGATATCGTGACGAGGAGTATCTCAAGTTGAAAATCATTGCTGCCTTCTTGCCACCGTTACCAAAATTCATGAAAAATGACCCACACGATTCCGCGTAGACCC
>JBFMCV010000018.1 GCA_040754335.1 Thermodesulfobacteriota bacterium
TTATCGCTTAATTTTTATGAAAAATGGCTTCTGATCGCAGTAAGACTTCGCTCTCCGCGTATTCTGCGAAATTAGCAAAGAGTTAAATTCCTGTGAGACTTTACGTACCTTTGTGCAAATTTAACCAAAAAAGAAAATTTTGTCGGCGCCCACCGCGAGGGGCCGCAGGGCGGCTAACGCCGCCTGCTATAACAGTTATATATGGTGTGCATTTCCGGACTTGATAAATAAGGACTTAGCGGTTTTTGTAACAAAAAGTATCAAAACCGCGATACTATCCGTTATCAAATTCTTGGCGCTCTAGAGCATCATAAAATCGCTGTTTTGACACCCCTGTAAGGGCTACCGCTTCCCTAACAGAACCTAAGCTGAGAAGTAGTGCTTGATAATAGTCGTGTTCGTTTCTACCGTCATACTGAATCGACTCGCTGCTACAACTCGGCAGCTTTAGTCTAAACTTTCGGCTGTAGCTGGCATTTGGCAATCCTTCAATATGGCGATAGCTCATCACAGAATCTAACAGCCCTTTGCTTTCAAGATCCTGTCTGAAAGCATGGTATGTGCGAACATTGGCAATTTCATCTCGCCATACGCGAGCAGGGACATAAACGAAGTCATGGCAGGAGCGGGGCCGCATATAACAGACTAGCGCAAATAAGCGTTTCTGATTGACTACATCACAAGGATAAATTTCAGCAATCCATCTTAAATCCTCACGCGTGACATAGCCATCCAGGTTATGGGGTGTATCTGGATAGGGTCTAAAATGGTCCCAAATCCAACGTACCTGACGAGCAATCTCAGCATCAATGCTTCTCCAATCACCACACGCAGCCTGCTTGCTAAATCCATTGTGCTTTTTGCGTACCCAACGCTGTAAGGCAGCAGTGGCGTCTTGCGGCAACCAGTTTGCCCGCCACATAGCGACGGCTATCTCCCAATGGCTTTGGTGTCTTGTTCCGAAGGCTTGCAAGCCGTGTTCATAGAGTTCCCAGACCTGAGCAGAGCTAGTCCATTTACGCGGATTATCTTCACTGGTAGCCTGTGAGGAAAAAGGCAACTCTTGCTGAAAGTGCATTTGCTCAACAGGCAATGGCTCGATCTTATCTAGCCAGTACATCCCATCCCACCAAGGCATAGATTCCAGTACGCGGCCATCCTCGCCAATTAATCGTTGTCCACGTCCCAACGGCAGGCGGAACTTGCGACGGAGTTGCGGATACACTTCGCAGATACGCCCCACCATATTTGAGAGCGCCTCATAGCCTAAGCGGTGCGTTACCCTTCTACCTTTATATTCCAGGCTAAGCGCCAGGTGACAGTTACCATCCGTGT
>JBFMCV010000019.1 GCA_040754335.1 Thermodesulfobacteriota bacterium
GCGAAGCGACAATCACAGCTAGCCTTGCTCAATGAAGCAGGAGAACAGCTATGGAGTGAACGCATAAGTAGCAGCAGGGATAACTGGGAAGCATTAGCCAAGCAGTTGCGAGCCAGTGATTGTGTAGCAATGGAGGCAACCACCAACAGCAATGCGGTAGCGCGGTTGCTGAGGCACAGTGGCGCACGAGTGATAATATCTAATCCCCTCAAGACACGAGTAATTGCGCAAGCAAAGGTGAAGACCGATAAGGTAGATGCACGAGTATTAGCAGAGTTGGCGAGAGCTGATTATTTACCAACTGTATGGCTGCCAGACGCAGACACCGAGGCGCTGCGAGAGTTGATGAGCGATCGGCGCTCTGTGGTAGCCAGACGCACAGAGTTGAAGAATCGCCTACAGGCGATCTTAGCCAGCAACCTGATTGCAGATAATCACACAGACCTGTTTGGGGTGAGAGGGCGAGCCTATCTGGCGAGATTGTGTGCAGGCAAAGAGGCTGGTCTCACGCCATTGGATCGCGTGAGAGTACAAGCAACATTGGCAGAGTTGGACGGCTTGGCTGTCAGTATTAAAGCAGTAGAAGGAATCATTGCGGCAATGGTAATGGAGCGACCACACTGGCGAGCCAATCTCGACCGCCTGCTCACGATCCCAGGAGTGTCACTGGTAGTAGGAGCAGGCTTGTTAGCAGCGATCGGAGATATAAGTCGTTTCCCTGCTGCCAAACACTTAGCCTCATACTTTGGCTTAGTGCCATCGACATATCAGTCTGGTGATAGTCAAGCTCGTCACGGACGCATTACCAAGCAGGGACGCGCCGAAGCGAGATGGTTGGCAATAGAAGCAGCCGAGCATTTACGACGCGGACCAGGACCATTGCGCTTGCTCTACCAGCGCGTGTGTGCCAAGCGTGGACATAATGTGGCAGTGGTGGCAGTAGCGCGCAAACTGGCAGAGTTAGTCTGGCACTTGTTGAGCAAGCAAGAGGACTACCTCTATCATCAACCTCGTCTAACTATGGAGAAGAGAGCTAAAGTCAGACTAACGGCACGTCTCGCCACTAACACAAAGACTGCTTCAGCAACTCCACGTAAAGCTGGTCGAGCCCCACTCTATGGCTCAGCTTTGCCAGGTCGGCAAGTGCTCACACAAATTGCTCGGCAGGCGGCGCTGAGAGCTGAACAAATCTATCAGGCAGTGCTGGCAAGCAAATCTTGTCCTGACACAACTAGCCCTCAGGGATTTAATCCTCTCAAGCCCAATCCGGTTGATTGGCAGAAATTGCTTGAGATTGTCGC
>JBFMCV010000020.1 GCA_040754335.1 Thermodesulfobacteriota bacterium
ATTATGATTTCTCAACCGGGGCATTACTTTCTGCTACTGGCTTCAATAACGAAACCACTACCTACAGCTATAATGATCCGCTAGATCGCTTGACTACAGAGACACGGCCAACCGGCTTTGGTAAGACTGATTACATCTACAGTGCCCCAGGTGTGTTTCCTGCTACTGTACAGATCAGGACACAATTACAAGGCAGCGACTTCATTACCTCAACAAGCTATTTTGACGGCACATTGAACCTGATCCGGCAAGAGCGCACCGACGCGGGAACAGGTGGTGTAGTGATTACAGAGACCCGCTACGATGCATTAGGGCGGGCCGTACGAGTATCTAATCCACGTCGTACCATAGCAGCAGAGACAGACGGCTGGACACGCACTACCTACGATGCTATTGGACGTGTTACCTCAATATCAAACTGTGCTGACGAAAGCCAGACACAAGATTGTACTGGTACAGTGACAAGTGAATACGCTGGTGCACAAGTCACTATCACCGATCAACAAGGCAAGCAGCGGCGCAGTATCAGCGATGCACTAGGAAGATTGCGAAAAGTCTTTGAACCGGATGCAGCCGGAGCATTAACACTGCTTACTCAATATCAGTATGATGCGCGCAGTAATTTGCGTACTGCCATACAAGGCACACAGGCACGCAGCTTTGAATATGATTCGTTAGGAAGATTGACCAGTGCAACTAACCCTGAAAATGGCACCGTCGTTTATAGCTATGATCAAGCATCGAATCTGATCTCTCGCACAGATGCCCGCAACATCACTACCAACTATGACTATGACGAATTGAATCGGGTAGTGAGCAAGAGCTATTCTGATGATACCCCTGCAGTAACTTACCTCTATGATAAACAGAGTGGTATTCCCATCAATGTAGGCTCAGCCTTAGGCCGTCTAGTTGGGGTAATGAGCGGTAATGGTGCTGATGCAGTAGGCACATTCTACGGCTATGATTTAGGCGGTCGCATAGTACGTGGTAGTCAGTTACTAGATGGCCGACTTTACCAAAGTACGGTTGACTATAATGAAGCAAGCTTACCAATCGAAGAAGCTTTTCTACCTACCAGCGCAGTAGTACAGACCAGCTACAATGCTGTCGGTCAGATTGACAGTGTTACCAGAAATGGCGCAATACTGAGCACTAACACCAGCTATACAGCAACCGGAGCATTGAACAGTCAACGATTAGGCAATAATCTGTTGCACTCGATCACTTACAACCATCGCTTACAGCCTAAGACAATCGCACTTGGCAGCAT